>JANLWX010000005.1:0-2656 GCA_031364845.1 Candidatus Eiseniibacteriota bacterium | reverse complement strand
GCGAAATATCAGATGGCGGTCGTGGTGCCGGTATACGAGAAGGACATGCCGGGCGTGCTGTACAACACGGCCGCGGTCTATGACGCCGACGGCAGCTACCTCGGCAAGTACCGCAAGAACCACATCCCGCACACCTCGGGGATCTGGGAGAAGTTCTTCTTCAAGCCCGGCAATCTGGGTTATCCGGTGATCCAGACGCGCTACGCCAAGGTCGGGGTCTACATCTGCTACGACCGCCACTTCCCCGAAGGCGCGCGCGCTCTCGGCTTGAACGGCGCGGAGATCGTGTTCAATCCGAGCGCAACCGTCGCGGGCTTGTCGCAGTACTTGTGGAAGCTCGAGCAGCCCGCGCATGCGGTCGCCAATGGATACTTCGTCGGCGCGATCAACCGTGTCGGCACCGAGGCGCCGTGGAACGTCGGCAAGTTCTACGGTTCGTCGTACTTCGTCGATCCGCGCGGTAACTTCCTCGCGCAGGCGAACGAGACCGATGATGCGCTGGTCGTCGCCGAGATGGACCTCGATCTGATCGACGAGGTCCGCAACATCTGGCAGTTCTACCGCGACCGGCGGCCCGAGACCTACGAGTCGCTCACGGCGCTGTGATGCGCCACCCGAGGATCGATCACCAATGAGCGGGAACCTGTTCAGCACTGCAGCCACACCGGCCATCGCCGGGCGCTACGCCCTGTATTCGATGGGCCGCGAGTGCGGCTCGGAGCGCTGGCGGCTCGAAGTGACGCCCAGGGGCTACGTGATCACCGGTGATCAGGAGCTGGTGGCGCCGCATCCGTTCCCGAACCGCCAGGAGTATCGCGCCACGTTGTCGCGCGAGTGGCGCCTCACCGGGCTCGAGATCCGCTGGAACGTCGGCGAGCGGATGCTTGTGTCGACGCACGAGGCGTCCGACGATCTGTGGCGCGTGCGCATCGAGTACGCGGATCACGTGAAGGAGCAGGAAGGCGACTTCCCCGCGATGTGCGAGGTCGAGTACGGCACGCACCTGTTCAACACGATCATCCTCGCGCGCCGCGACTTTCAGCTCGGAGGCGAGCACGAGTTCCCGGTGCTGCGCATCGGGCCGCCGTACATGGCGGTTTCGCCCGAGCGCATGCTGTATCGCTGCGTCGAGCGGCGGCCGTTCGAAACGCCGCTCGGAACCTTCCCCGCGAAACGATATGTCGTGAGCATCCCGCCCGCACCGGAATCCGAGGGGTACACGTTCTGGGCGGACGAGGACGGTTTCGTGCTCGAGTCCTACGAAGGGCTCGATGCGACCAAGCCGTGGATGCGTCTGGTGGAGTATCAACGCAATTCATGACGGGCGCCCGGCGACCGGGCCCTTCTCACAGGAGCGATCGATGGGCGTGCTGATCCGCAATGGCGAAATCGTGACCGCGAGCGACCGCTACATCGCCGACGTGCAGTGCGACGGTGGCAAGGTCGTCGCGATCGGCAACAACCTCGACAAGCGCGCGGGCGATCAGGTGATCGACGCCTCGGGCCAGTACGTGTTCCCGGGCTTCATCGATCCGCACGTGCACATGGAGTTTCCGTTCATGGGCACGGTGTCGGCCGACGACTTCGAGTCGGGCACCGCATCGGCGATCGCGGGCGGCACCACCAGCATCATCGACTTCTGCATCCCTGATCGCGGCCAGTCCCTGAGCGAAGGTCTCAAGATCTGGAACGAGCGTTCGAAGAAGGCGGTCTCCGACTACAGCTACCACATGGCGATCACAGGCTGGTCGGACACGATGGGCGAGGAGATGCGTGTGGCGGTTCAGGACCACGGCATCACGTCGTTCAAGGTGTTCATGGCCTACAAAGGCGCCTTGATGGTGGACGACGGCGAGCTGTACGAAGTGATGAAGCACGCGGCGAAGCTCGGTGCGGTCGTGAACGTCCATGCCGAGAACGGCGACGCGGTGTGGCATCTGCAGCGCGAACTGGCGGCGCGCGGTGATCTCGGCCCCGAGTTTCATCCGGTCTCACGTCCGAGCAGTGTCGAAGGCGAGGCGACCAATCGCGCGCTGATGATGGCGCGGCTCCACGGCGCCACCGCCTACATCGTCCACATGACGTGCTGCGAAGCGGTCGATGCGCTGGTGCGCGCGAAGCTTGAGGGTCAGAAGTGCTACGGCGAAACCTGCCCGCAGTATCTGCTGCTCGACGACACCGTGTTCACGAAGCCCGACTTCGAAGGCGCCTCGTATGTCATGAGTCCGCCGATCCGTCCCGGCCACATGGGTCATCACGATTCACTGTGGCGCGGGCTTTCGAACGGGATGCTCGATGCGGTCGGCACCGACCACTGCCCGTTCATGTTCGAGCAGAAGAAAATGGGGATCAAGGATTTCATGAAGATCCCCAACGGTGCCGCGGGCGTCGAGGACCGGCTCCAGATGCTCTACACCTACGGCGTGTGTGAAGGACGCTTCGATCTCCAGCGCATGGTGGCGCTTGGCAGCTCGAATCCGGCGCGGATCTTCGGGCTCTATCCGCGCAAGGGGACGATCGCGGTGGGCGCGGATGCGGATCTGGTCGTCTACGATCCCGCCGCACGCGGCACGCGCAGCGCCAAGACGCACCATTCCAGGAGCGACCGCAGCATCTTCGAAGGGTTCGCGGTCAAGGGGAAGCCGTCGTACGTCGT
>JANLWX010000183.1:0-1599 GCA_031364845.1 Candidatus Eiseniibacteriota bacterium | reverse complement strand
GCCGCAGAATCGAGATGGCACACGTATTCGTGCCCCACGGTGACCTCCAGCCGCGCGCAGCGCGGCCCGGCGGACCGAGTCTCCACACGCAGAGCATCTGATCATGATCGTGGACTCCCCGTCGCGCGGACATGGCGCGGCTCGACGCGGGTTGCCATCCCTCCGTGTCTCCGCGTCTCCGTGTTTGAAGGTCGTCCCGCTAACCCCGTCTACTCCGCGGCCCCCGTCCCTGTTCCTCCGTCGATCCCCAGCTCCACAACCCTGGGAGCCGGCTTCAGCATCAGACAGGCCAGCGGCGGCAAGGTAATCCGGACCGAGTCGGCGTAGCCGTGCGTGGGGATCGGCAGGGTCGTGACCCCGCCATTGTTCCCAAGATTGCTTCCACCGTACGCCTCGCCGTCGCTGTTCAGCAACTCGGTATAGGTCCCGGCGCGCGGCACGCCGAACAGGTAGCCGTAATGCGGCTTCGGCGTGAAGTTGAACACGCAGATCACGAAATCTTCGGGGTCCGCCGCGGAGCGGATCATCGCCACGACGGAATTGTCGCTGTCGTTGCAATCGATCCAGCGAAACCCCTCCTGCCTCGTGTCGACTTCGTGGAGCGCGCGCTCGGAGGCATAGATGTGGTTCAGGTCGGCCACGAAGCGCTGCAGGCCGGCGTGCAGCGGCTGCTCCAGCAGGTGCCAGTCGAGGCTCACGTCGTAGTTCCACTCGCGCCGCTGGCCGAACTCGCACCCCATGAACATCAGCTTCTTGCCCGGGTGTGAATACATGTAGCCGTAAATCGCGCGCAGCGTCGCGGCCTTCTGCCAGTCGTCGCCGGGCACCTTCCCGATCATCGAGCCCTTCATGTGGACGACTTCGTCGTGCGAGAACGGCAGGATGTAGTTCTCGCTGAACGCGTACATCAGCGAGAAGGTCAGCAGGCGGTGGTGATAACGCCGGTAGACCGGATCCTGCTTGACGTAGGCCAGCGTGTCGTTCATCCAGCCCATGTTCCACTTGTAGGTGAAGCCGAGACCGCCGAGGTGCGTCGGGCGCGTCACTCCGGTGAACGATGTCGATTCTTCCGCGACCATGATCGTGCCGGGGTGCTCGCCATGGGTCAGGGTGTTGAGCTCGCGCAGAAAGTCGATCGCCTCGATGTTCTCGCGCCCGCCGAACTTGTTCGGCACCCAGTCGCCGGGGTTTTTCGAGAAGTCCAGGTAGAGCATCGCCGCGACCGCGTCCACGCGCATGCCGTCGACGTGGTACTCCTCGAGCCAGAAGAGCGCGTTCGCCAGGAGAAAATTGCGCACCTCGTTGCGGCCGTAGTTGAAGATCAGCGTGCCCCAGTCGCGCTGCTCCCCCTGCTTCGGGTTTGCGTGCTCGAAGAGCGCCGTGCCGTCGAAGCGCGCGAGGCCGTACGCGTCCCTGGGAAAGTGCCCGGGCACCCAGTCGAGGATGACGCCGATCCCGTCCCGGTGGCACGCGTCGACGAAGGCCTTGAACTCGCGCGGTGTGCCGAAGCGGCTGGTCGGCGCGTAGAAACCGGTGATCTGGTAGCCCCATGACCCCGAGAACGGGTGCTCCATGATTGGCAGGAGCTCGATGTGCGTG
>JANLWX010000156.1:0-86104 GCA_031364845.1 Candidatus Eiseniibacteriota bacterium | reverse complement strand
GGACGAGTTCGTGCAGGAGAGCGCGCGACTCGACGCGACCATTCGCAAGGTCCTGTCGCGCCCCGAGCCGTTCGCAGTGCTGACCGGCCTCAAGCGCGATGGTGGTCTGCCCGAGCCGCTCGCGCAACGCCAGCTTGATGTGCTCATCAACGCCTGCCACCAGCACCAGCTGCCGGCCGACCTCATCGACCGCATGGTGACGATCGAGAAGCGCCTCGACAGCCGCTTCAACAACTTTCGCGCACGGCTCGACGGCGAGTCTGTGTCGGACAACCGCCTGCGCGAACTCCTCAAGACTTCCGACGACACCGGCGCGCGTCGCGAAGCGTGGACCGCAGCCAAGCAGATCGGCGCCGAGGTCGAGGCGGATCTGCTGGAGCTGGTGCGGCTGCGTAATCAGGCGGCGCGCTCGCTCGGGTTCGACAACTACTTCTCGATGATGCTCGAGTTGGACGAACTCGACGAAACCGAGCTGTTCGGAATCCTCGACGAACTCGAGCGCGGCACCCGGCCCCTGTTCGAGACGTACAAGGACGCGCTGGATGCCCGGCTCGCGGCGCGTTTCGGAATCGCGACGTCGGAACTGCGGCCGTGGCACTTCGGCGATCCGTTCTTTCAGGAGGCACCGGCGGGCGCTGGCGTGAAGCTCGATCCCTACTTCGAAGGCAAGTCGCTCGAGGATCTGACGCGCCGGTTCTTCGCGGCGGTCGGCTTCGACATCGGGCCGATGCTCGAGCGCTCCGATCTGCACGAGAAGCCCGGCAAGAGCCAGCACGCGTTCTGCATTTCGATGGATCGCAGCACCGACGTGCGCGTGCTGTGCAACATCCGCTCGAACGAGCACTGGATGGGGACGATGCTGCACGAGTTCGGTCACGCCGTGTACGACCGCAACGTCGACGCGCGCCTGCCGTGGCTGCTGCGCCAGCACTCGCACATCCTCACGACCGAGGCGAGTGCGATGTTGTTCGGGCGGCTGTCGAAGAACGCGACCTGGCTTCGGATCTACGCCGGCGTCGATGCCGACGAGGCCCGGCGGGCGGCCGATGCCACCGCGCGGGCGGTGCGCGACCAGTTGCTGGTGCTGACGCGCTGGTGCCTCGTCATGTCGCACATGGAGCGCGCGCTCTACCGCGATCCCGAACAGGACTTGAACACGCTGTGGTGGGATCTGGTGGAGCGCATGCAGCGCATCCGGCGTCCCGACGGGCGCAACGCCCCGGATTGGGCGAGCAAGATCCACTTCAGCGTGGCGCCGGTCTACTACCACAACTACATGCTCGGCGAAATGATGGCGTCGCAGATCCAGCGCCGGCTGATCGAACATCTGGGCGAGACCGGCGACCGGCCGGGGGAGCGCTACGTGACGAGCCCAGAGGTCGGTCGTTTTCTCACCGAGCGCCTGTACGCGAAAGGGCGCGCCGTCGACTGGCGCGGCGCGATCCGCAGCGCGACCGGCGACGCGTTGCAGACGGCGGCGTTCGTCGCCGAGCTCGCGACGTGATGCGGCGGCTCGCACGCCGCCGCAAGTGCAGCGCCAGAGCGAACACCCGGCGTCCATGAACCTTCCGCTCGAAGGTCTCACGGTGATCGACCTGTCGCGCGTGCTCGCGGGTCCCTACGCGACGCAGATGCTCGGCGATCTCGGGGCCGACGTGTGGAAGATCGAACGGCCCTTTGTCGGCGACGAGACCCGCGCGTGGGGCCCGCCATTCGTCGGCGACACTTCGGCGTACTACCTGTCGGTCAATCGCAACAAGAAGAGCGCGGTCGTCGACTTCGGCGATCCGGCTCAGTGCGAGGTCCTGCGCCGCGCGATCGCGCGTGCCGACGTCGTGGTCGAAAACTTTCTGCCAGGACAACTCGCGCCGTTCGGCCTCGACGTACCGACGATGCGCCGGCTCAATCCGGAGCTGATCGTGTGCTCGATCACCGGTTTCGGCCAGGACGGTCCTTACGCCGAACTGCCCGGATACGACGCCATGATGCAGGGATTCGTCGGGCTCATGAGCATCACCGGCGAGCCCGACGGCCCGCCGCTGAAAGTCGGCGTCGCGATGATCGATGTGCTGACCGGTGTCCACGCCGCCTCCGCGATCCTCGCAGCACTCGTCGGTCGATTGCGCGGCCGCGGGGGCGCGCATCTCGACGTGGCGCTGTTCGAGGTCGGCATCGCGGGGCTCGTCAACGTGGTTCAGTCGACGCTCGTGACCGGTGCACCCGCGCGCCGTCACGGAAACGGACATCCGCACATCGTGCCCTACCAGACGTTCGAAACCGCGGACGGTCTGCTGGTCGTGGCGGTGGGCAACGATGAGCAATGGCACCGGTTGTGCCGGGCACTCGAGCATCCCGAGTGGCAGGATGATCCGCGGTGGGTGAGGAACTCCGGCCGCGTGATGCATCGCGCGGATCTGATTCCGCTGCTCGCCGCATGCTTCGCGACCCGCACGCGCGCAGCGTGGCTCGAACGCCTGAACTCAGCCGGAGTGCCCGCGGGATCGGTTCGGGACCTGGCCGAGGTCGTCCGGGATCCGGCTTTGACGCTGCGAGGATTTCTCGTGGAGCCGACGAGCCCCGCGAGCTCGGGAGCACCTTCTCCACCGATTCGGACCGGCGCGATCGTCCCGGATCCGATCGCGCCGCCGAAATCCGGGCCAACCGACCCGAATCAGGTCGCTCTCCTGTCGCTTCCGTGGCGCATCGATGCGTTGCGGCCGCCGATCGTGTATAGGCCTCCCAAACTCGGAGAGCATACGGCTGAATTTGTCTCCTGCTTTGGTAAAGAGTGAGAGCCAACGGCACGCTGCGAAAAATGACCCCGCGTTGCCGCGCAACACCTTACGTATAATTCTCGCGATACTTATCCGTTACGTACCGACCCTAGCTCCGGGGCCACGCCATGCGCTGTTGCCTGCTCTCGAAACCCTTCGCCATCGCCTGCCTCGCCCTCACGCCCGCGTTCGCGTTCGCTTCGAGTCCCGCCGAGATCATCGAGTGGGGGGATCTGGGCACTGAGGCCGGCCAGTTCGACACGCCCGTCGCGATCGCGGCCGGGGGCGGTCATGTCTATGTGGCGGATTTCGGCAATCATCGCATCCAGAAGTTCACGACCGACGGTGCCTGGGTGGCGCAGTGGGGGACCGAGGTCCCGGGCGACAGGCAGTTGGGCGGACCTTCGGGGATCGCGCTCGATGCGCGCGGCGATGTGCTGGTGACCGACTTCACTAACCACCGTGTGCTGCGTTTCTCCGCGCATGGTGAGTTGAAGCAGCAGTGGGGCGCGGCGGGAGATGCTCCGGGATCTTTCAGCGGACCCGCGGCGATCGCAGTCGACAGCGCCGGCGACGTGCTGGTGACGGATCTCGACGGCCGCCGCATCCAGAAGTTCTCCAGTGCCGGTTCGTTCCTCGGAACCTGGAATGCCGTCGAGGCCCACGCGCTGTCGGCGCCGTGGGGAATCGGGCTCGGCGCGGACGGCAGCATCTACGTCGCGGACCGTGGTGGAGATCGCATCCATCGTCTCGATCCGGGCGGACGCTGGTTGTCGAGCTTCGGTGGCCACGGCCGATCGCCCGGTGCGTTCCGCGGACCCGTCGGAGTTGCGGTTTCGGCGCTCGGCAACGTGTTCGTGTCCGATCACGCGAACCATCGCGTGCAGGCGTTCACTTCCGACGGAGCATTTGTTTCCGAGATCCAGGGCGACGCGACGGCGGGCGGCGTTCACGGGCTCGCGGTGTCCGGCGACGATCTCTACGTGACCGACACCCGCAATCATCGCGTGATGCGTCTGGTGGGTGCGGCCTCCGGAACTCCGGGCACGGTCCGACGCATCGATGCGTTCGGACTCGCGCTCGCGGGTCCGAATCCGAGCGCGCACGGTACCGCGCTGCGGTTCGCGCTGCCGGTTGCGGGCAAGGTCAAACTGGACGTCCTCGATATCGAGGGCCGCCGCGTCCGCACACTGGCGGATGGCGCAATCGAGGCCGGCGAACACGTGCGCACGTGGGATGGACTCGGCGACCGCCGCCAGCGCATGGCGGCCGGTGTGTACTTCGTGCTCGCGCGATTCGACGACGGCGCCCGCATGAAGTCGGTGCAGCGCCGTGTGGTGGTGGTGCGATGAGCGCGCGCATGACGTCAGGCCTCGCGAGTGCGGTGCTGGGTGCCTTTCTGTTCGTTGCTCCGGCCGCAGCCGCGGAAGAACTTGCGATCCGCGCGGTGCGCGATCTGAATACGCGCGCGCAGGGAATCACGAGTCCGGGCGGCGTCGCGTGGATGCCCGGATCCTCGCGGTTCATCGTGAGCGCGCCGCGCGCCGACGAGGTTCAGCTGGATCTGCTCGATGCGTTCGGGGATCCGGTCGGCACCCGCACTCTCGCGGGGGTCCGCGTGCGTTCGGAGAACGTCGCGTTCGATGTGATGCGCTCGCGCGTCGTTCTGTTCGACGACACCGCGAATCAACTGATCACGGTCGCACTCGGAGCCGGCGGCAGCTTCGACGATGCCGCCATGGAACGGCACCCCGCGCCCGCGCTCGGTCCGGTGCGCGCGGCCGGCATCGCGATCGATGCGGAATCGGGAACTCTCTATGTGCTGGACCGCCTGTCACGGCGGATCGCCGTCGTTCCCGAACGTCTCTGGAACGGCGCGGACTCGGGCGAGCGCGCGGGCTGGATCGAACTCGACGCCATCGATGCCGGGGATCTGCGCGGCCTCGGCTGGAACGCGCGCACCCAGCGCTGGTACGTGGTCGACGCTGCGAGCGCGACACTGATTGCGGTCGATGGGGGCGGAAGTGAAGCGGGCCGCTGGGAGCTGGATGCCGGCCTCACCTCGCCGCGCGGGGTGACGGTCGCGCCGACCGGCGATCGCACCGATGATCCCACGGCGATGAGCGTCTACATCGCCGATGCCGGTTCCGCGAAGAAGCCCGGCCGGGTCGTCGAATACCGCTTCCGGCCTGCGATGCCGCTCCAGACGGCCGCGACCGTCAGCGCCACGCTGGTGCGCACGATCAACACGTTCGCCTGGTCGCCGCCGAGCCCCGATCCCTCGGGCATCGCCTACGACATCGCTCAGAACCGCCTGCTGGTGGCCGACGGGGAGGTCGAGGAAATGGCGATCTACTCCGGCGCGAACTACTTCGAGTCGTCGCTGACGGGAACGCTGTTGCGCACCTCGAACACGCGGCGTTTCTCCGACGAGCCGGTCGGTGTCGCGTACGACAACGCCGCCCGCGTGATCATCTCGGACGACGACACGCGCACGCTGTACATGATCAACGTGGGTTCGGACGGCCATGTCGGAGGGTCCGATGACACGTGGACTTCGTTCGACACGCGCGACTTCGGCAACGACGATCCCGAAGGTGTTTCGTACGACAAGGCCGGCAACCGGTTGTTCTTCTCCGACGGCCTCGGCCAGGAGATCTTCGAGCAGCGGGCGGGAAGCGACGGAAAGCTCGGGACGAGCGACGACGTGGTGTCGCACTTCGATACCGAAGTGCTCAATATGTACGATCCCGAAACCGTCGAATACCATCCCGGAACGAACACGCTGTTCATCGTCGGCAAGGATCACGACAAGATCATCGAGACCACGCTCGCGGGCGCGTTGCTCAACACGATCACCCTGTCGGGGATCGGGCTCAAGAGTCCGGCCGGCATGTGCCTCGCGCCACACAGCTCGATTCCGGGCGCGTCCTCGCTCTACATCTGCGACCGAGCGAACGACAACGATTCGGACCCGAGCGAGAACGACGGCAAGATCTTCGAGATCACCGCGAGCATACTCGGCGCCTATCCCGGCAGCGGCGGCGGTGGCGGCGGCGGCAGCACGCCCGGAAATTCGGGCGGAGATTTCCGCGTCTCGACGGGTTCGGACGACGTCGAGCAGTCGGGTTCGAGTGTCGATCTCGGGAGCAGCGACATCGAGCTCGTGACCGACGGCAGCACAGTTCAGACCGTGGGACTTCGGTTCACGGGCGTGACGATCCCCAAGAACGCGACGGTCGTGAATGCATGGATCCAGTTCACGTCGGACGAGAGCCAGTCGGGAACGATCGCGCTCACCATCGAAGGCCAGGCCGCGGACAATCCGCCGACCTTTACCTCGTCGAGCGGCAATGTGTCCGCGCGCCCGCGCACCGCGCAGTCGGCCACCTGGAGCCCGGCCTCGTGGGGCAGCGGCGACGGAGCAGGATCCAATCAGAAGACGCCGAGCCTCACCGCGATCGTTCAGGCACTCGTCAACCGTTCTGGCTGGGCGAGCGGCAACGCGATGGCGTTCATCATCACGGGCATCGGACGGCGCACGGCGGTCGCGTACGAGGGCAATGCGTCCGAGGCCGCGGTGCTCCACATCGAGGTGGTGCCGCCCAACACGAAGCCGAATGTGAGCGCGGGTTCCGACCGTTCGGTGACGCTGCCGGCGAGCGCATCGCTGGATGGTTCGGTATCCGACGACGGGCTGCCGGGACCAGTGACGACGCAGTGGACCAAGGTAAGCGGCCCGGGCACGGTGACGTTCGGCAACGCGAATGCGATCGACACGCAGGCGAGCTTCTCGGTCGCCGGCACCTACGTGCTGCGCCTGACCGCGAACGACGGCGAGCTGTCCGCGTTCGACGAGATGCAGGCGACCGTGAGCGCAGCTCCCGGCGGCGGCGGCGGTGGTGGTGGATCGGGCACGGCATTCCCGGTCAAGGCAGGATCGGACGATGCGGAGCAGGGCGGCAGCAGCGTCACCTTGAGCAGCGACCTCGAGCTCGTCACCGATGGCAGCACGGTGCAGACGGTCGGGCTCCGCTTCTCGGGCATCACGGTGCCGAAGAACGCGACGATCGCCAACGCATGGATTCAGTTCACCGCCGACGAGTCGCAGAGCGGCTCGATCGCGCTCACGATTCAGGGCCAGGCGGCGGACAACCCGGCCACGTTCACGTCCAGCAGCAGCAACATCTCCTCACGCGCGCGCACCGCGGCCTCCGCGTCGTGGAGTCCGGCGGCATGGGGGAGTAGTGACGGCGCGGGTGCCGCGCAGAAGACTCCGAGCCTCACCGCGATCGTTCAGGAGCTCGTGAACCGTTCGGGATGGGCGAGCGGCAATGCGATGGCGTTCATCATCACGGGCACCGGTCATCGCACGGCGATGGCCTACGAGGCGGGCGCCACCAAGGCACCGGTGCTTCACATCGAGCTTGGCGGCGGGACGCCCGTGAACGTGAAGCCGACGGTGAGTGCCGGGCCCAACCTCTCGGTCACACTGCCGGGCCAGGCGTCGCTCAACGGCACCGTTACGGACGACGGATTACCGGCCTCGGGAACCCTTACCACGCTGTGGACGGCGACCGGACCGGGGCCCACGGTGTTCGTGAATCCGAACGAGATCGACACGCAGGCCAGCTTCACGATCCCGGGAACGTACACGCTGCGGCTCACAGCATCGGACGGAGAACTCTCCGACTACGATGAGACGCAGGTGACGGTCAGCCTGCCGGGCGGCGGCGGGGGCAGCACGACCTTCGAAAAACGCATCGCCTCCGGAGCCGACGATGTCGAGGAGGCCGCGACGGGCAAGGTCGGCGTGACGAGCAGCGACATCGAACTGGTGTTCGACGTCACGAACCAGACCGTCGGCCTGCGCTTCCTCGGTGTGACGATCCCGAAGAACGCGACCATCACGAACGCGTGGATCCAGTTCACGCGTGACGAGAGCGGGACCGAGGCGACCTCGCTCACGCTGGCTGGGCACGCGATCGACAGTGCCCCCGCCTTCACGACCGCGATCGGCAACGTGTCGTCGCGCGTGAAGACCGGAGCGACCGTGGCGTGGAATCCGCCGTCGTGGAACAGCGGAGAGACGGCGGGACCGAATCAGCGCACGCCGGGGCTCGAATCGATCGTGCAGGAACTGGTGAACCGGTCCGGCTGGTCGAGCGGCAACGCGGTCGCGTTCATCGTTACGGGAACCGGACGGCGCAACGCCAAGGCGTACGAAGCGGCCGCATCGTCGGCCGCGCTGCTGCACTTGGAATACACGCCATAGGGACCTGACCCCATCGTCCAGGCGCCGCCTTCAGTTGCGGTCCAAGGGCGCCCGAGGCCATGCGCGAGGCGCATCGGCCCGGGCGCCCGCGGCGTTGTTTGGGCTTTCGCAGTCGCATGGTACCGTTCGGCGGTTCGTGGCCGCCGTGACTGCCCGGTCCGGCTCGCGGCCGCGATGCGCCCTTCCTGCGGAGGCTGTCCGCCTTGAAACGATTCGTTCCCGTCCTGGCTCTGGCACTCGCGTGCGCGATCACGCCCCTCGGCGAGCGTCCGGCCCACGCCGGACCCGGAGACGCGGGTGCCGACAGCGTCTATCTGATCGGCGAGTTCGTGGATCCGGTGTGCATCTATCAGCACGGCATGCAGGGAACTCTCCAGCGCCAGTGCGCCATGGTCCGCGGCCGCGTCGAGCAGGGCATGTTCTTTCTCGACATCCGCGAACGCAAGCTCTACACGGTGATCGGGCAGACGCACTGGGAGGATCCGAAAGCGGGATTCCTCGCCGCACTCGGGGACACCTTCGCGGTGCGCGGCAAGGTGTGGCGCTACGCGGACAGCCGCGCGATCGCGATCACCGCCGCGTGGCCCCATCGCCAGCAGCCGCTCCCTGAGTATCGCATGTGGCCATGGTCGTGGGAGTGGAGCGTGCTGCTCGGATGCGCGTTGCTCGGGGCGCTCTACGCCCTCGCGATCTTCCGCCGCGACCCGCGCACCGAGCCCGTCGAGCGCTGGCGTGTCGTCTCGTATTTCGCGGCACTCGGATTCGTCCTGGTGGCGCTCAATGGGCCGCTGCACGATCTCAGCGATCGCTACCTGTTCAGCGCACACATGGTGCAGCACCTGATCCTCGCGCAGGTCTTTCCGCTGCTGTTCGTGCTCGGCATTCCGGCGTGGATGTGGCGCCGGCTGCTGGCTCCTCGCGTGGTGCGCGCGCTGTGGAGCGCGGTCACGAGGGTTCCGGCCGGCTTTGCGCTCTACACCGTGGTGTTCTCGATCTGGCACGTTCCGATGCTCTACGACCTGATGATGCGGGATCACGGGTTTCACATCGCCATGCACCTGCTCGTGATGGGTACGGCGATCACGATGTGGTGGCCGATCGTGGGCGGGGACGCGGTCGCGCGCCCGCTCGCCCCGGGCAGTCAGATGCTGTACCTGTTCCTGCTCGGAGTTCCGATGATGGCGGTCGCGGCCATCGTGACCTTCGCGCAGCGGCCGCTCTACGAGTGGTATGCGCTGGCGCCCCGCTTCATGGGGATGCCGGCGATCGACGACCAGAAGCTCGGCGGACTCCTGATGTGGGTGCCGGGCGGGTTGTTCTACTGGATGATCATGAGTGTGGTGTATTTCCGGTGGGCCGGCAGTGAACGCCGTCCCGACCGCCCGATGGTGATCGGACGGATGCCGGGTCACACCACTTAGGATTTCTCAGGATCGAGACGAGTGAAGGCTCGTGACGGCGGAACGCGCCGGGAAAGGGGTTTGGAATGGCGGGGACGACATCGCGGGGACTCGATGGAGTGGTGGCGGCGCAGACCCGGCTCAGCCACGTCGACGGGCTCGCCGGAGAGCTGATCATTGGGGGTTACGAGCTCAAGAATCTCGCGGGCAAAGTGTCGTTCGAGGAAGCCGCCTATCTCCTGTGGGCCGGTAAGCTGCCGGAGCCGCACGAGCTGGCCGAGCTGCGCCGCGAGATGTCGGAGCTGCGAGCGTTGCCGGACGAGGCGATGCGCACCGTGCGTGCCGCCGCCAAGGCGCCGCCGATCGACGCGCTGCGCATGGTGTGCGCGACCTTGTCGCTCGACCTGCCGAATCCCGATGACATCACGCCGGCCGCCGATCTGAACGCGGCGAAGATGCTGGTCGCGCGCTTCCCGACCATCGTCGCGGCGCACGCGCGCATCGCCGCCGGCAACGAACCGATCGCTCCGCGCGCGGACCTGACGCTCGCCGCGAACTTCATGTGGATGGTGCACGGCCGCGAGCCGGATCCGATCGCCGCACGCGCGCTCGACACCTACTGGGTCACGGTCATCGATCACGGCATGAATGCCTCGACCTTCGCCGGCCGCGTGATCGCGAGCACGCGGTCCGACATGGTGAGTTCGGTCACCGGCGCGATCGGCGCGCTCAAGGGACCGCTGCACGGCGGAGCGCCGGGTCCGGTGCTCGACATGCTGGTCCACATCGGAAGCGAGGCGAACGCGCAGGCGTGGCTCGAGCAGGAGATCGCCGCGGGGCGGCGCATCATGGGTTTCGGACACCGCGTCTACAAGGTGCGTGATCCGCGGGCCGAAGTGCTGAGCGCGATGGCGGTCGAGATGGCGGGAGCGAAGCTCGAGGACCGCCGTCTGTTCGATCTCGCGCGCTACGTGGAGCAGACCGCGATCCGCGTGCTCGAAGAGAAGAAGCCGGGCCGCAATCTCAAGACCAACGTCGAGTTCTACACCGCGCTGGTGCTGCAGTCGCTCGGGCTCCAGCCGCGATCGTTCGTCGCGATGTTCGCGTGCGG
The DNA here is from genome assembly GCA_031364845.1 of Candidatus Eiseniibacteriota bacterium. Classification (GTDB taxonomy): domain Bacteria; phylum Eisenbacteria; class RBG-16-71-46; order RBG-16-71-46; family RBG-16-71-46; genus JANLWX01. Next base: position 75,544 of record JANLWX010000156.1, on the reverse strand, counting down.
CCGTGTGGCGGGCTGGTGCGCGCACGTCATCGAGCAGCACGCCGAGGACCATCTGATCCGCCCGATGTCGGAATACGTGGGACCGCGGGGGCTCAAGGTCGAGCGCTAGGATGGCGATCGACCCGGTGATCGCCGCAGTACTCGGCGCGCTCGTGGTGGCAGGGGCCGCGGCCGCCGCGGTGCGGCTCGCGTTGTTTCCGTTCGTGCCGCGCGACCTCGGGGGCGCGCCGAATCTCGATGGGCGCGCGCGCCGGCACCGCATCACCGTCGCCGAAGGCGATGTGATCGATGCATGGCATCTCGAGGGCACCCGTGACACGACCGTGATCGTGCTGCACGGGTACGCCCGCGATCACCATCGCGCGTGGCGCTACGGCGATTTCCTTAACCGCGCGGGTTACGGTGTGCTCACGTTCGACTTCCGCTCGTCGCGCGCCGTGGATACCGGGAGGCGTCTGCCGACCACGCTCGGTCATCACGAGCTGCCCGATGCGCGTGCGGTGGTCGCGTGGATCGAGTCGCGGCCCGAGTTCGAGCATCACTCGCTCGCCGTGCTCGGAGAGTCGCTCGGCGGATCGATCGCGTTGATGCTCGCGGCCGAGACGCCGCGCATCGCCGCGGTGGTCGTCGATTGCCCGTTCTCCTCGGGGCTCCACGCGCTCGAGGACTCCTCAGAACGCTGGGCGCGCGTGCCGCGCTGGCCGGCTGCACCGATTGCGCGCGCCATGGGGCGCACCTTCACCGGCCACGACCCGGGCATCCCGGATGCGATCGCCGCGGCCCGCCGCCTGGGGGACCGGCCGATCTACTTCATCCATTGCTCGAAGGATACCCGTATGGCACCGCGGCAGGTCACGAGCCTGTGGGAAGCCGCGGGGGCGAAGGATCCGCTGTGGCGGCTCGACGATGCCGGACACAACGAGGCATGGATCCGGCACCGCGCCGAGTACGAGCGCCGCGTGACCGGCTTCTTCGACGAACATTTCGCAGCGAACCGCGGGATTACACCGGCCGACCGTGCCGTGGAGGGGGCGTGAGCGAGATCCTGATCGGCACCCAGGGCTGGTCCTATCCCGAGTGGATCGGAACGTTCTATCCACCGCGCAGCAAGCAGGAACACCTGCTGCCGTTCTACGCGAGCGTGTTCCGGACCGTCGAGCTCGACACGACCTTCTATCATCCGCCCAAGCCGACGATCGCGCGCTCGTGGGCGCGCCACACGCCCGATCACTTCCGCTTCACCGCCAAGGTGCCGCAGGCGATCACGCACGTCGCGCGCCTGTCGACCATGGCCGAGCAGATCCAGGCGTTCGTGCGCGCGCTCGATCCGCTCGGCGAGCGGCGGGGTCCGCTGCTCGTGCAGCTGCCGGCCGACTTCGTGCGTGACGAAGGCACGGTGGGTGTGCTGGATCGGTTTCTGGCGGCATGTCCCGCGGAAGCGCGGATCGCAGTCGAGTTCCGCGACCGGTCGTGGCACCGGGAGGAAGTCTACGATCTGCTGCGGCGGCATCGCGCGGCGTTCGCATGGACCGAGTGGCGCGATCTCGCGCGGGTGACGCCGGTGACGACCGACTTTCTCTACCTGCGCTGGATGGGTCATCGCGAGACGATCACGCGTTTCGACCACGAGCAGATCGACCGCACCCGGGCGCTCGATGAGTGGTCGCAGGAGATCACGCGCGCGCTGCCCGAAGTGCGAGAGGTCTACGGGTACTTCAACAATCACTGGGCGGGGCATTCGCCTGCGAGTGCCGCGGGCCTGCTGCGCCGTCTCGGAGTCGACCCGGTCGAGCCGCAAACCTTGTGGCCGCAAGGCGAATTGTGGACGGGCGGCTAGGCTAGCTCTTCGAGAGTTCGCGGCCCTTCAGGGTGGCGAGCTTCTGGAGGGCGGCCTGGCGCGCGGCATCGATCTGCGCTTCCGGGCCCGACAGATAGAGACGACCGAACGCACCGAACAATGAAGCGTCGATGAGCTTCACATGCGCCGCCTTGAGCGCCTCGTTCGCGCCGAACGCGATGTAGCCGGCGGGCTCGGTTTCCAGGATCAGCAGCGACTCGCCGGGGATCAGCATGTCGCCGTAGCGGCTCTTGTTGATGACCTGCGCGTGATACGGCTCGACCGCGCGGATCACCTGATCCGAAACCACCCGCGGCTGGACGCGGTCGGTTTCCACGATGCCGAGATAGTCGAGCACCGCGCTGCCGCCGGTCTGAACCTGGCCCTTGTCGCGGTGATGGATCTCGAGCAGGCCGAAGGCGCGCTCGACCACCATGATCGCCGGCGTGCACTGGGTCGCCTTGAGTGCCACGTCCGTGATCCGGTTGATGATCAGGCCGGGCGCGGTTTCGATGAACATCGACGCGTCTCCGGCGACCGGCAGGAAACCGCGCGCGGTGGTGCCGATGAACGCGGCGAGTTGCGGCTGGAGGCTGTCGAGAAACACGTAGGTACGAAGTGTGAAGTCGGACATGGGGCCGCACGGTATCGGGCGCGGCGTTTGTGGTCAAACAGACCGGCCCGGCGCACTTGCGGTCGGGTGCGAACAGGGGTATCCCTGTAGCATTCGATCCTCGTTTTCGACGTTGCGAAGCCCGCCGGACTCACGAGACACGGCGGGCCGGCCCGATCCTGCCGCTCGTGCCGGAATTTGCGACCCTTCGCGCGGGTCCGTGAGCGCATCCAGGGAGATCCTTCAATGCCGACCGAAGTGCAGCAGAACCACACGACCGCCACCCTGACATTCGGCGGCAAGACGCTCGATCTTCCGGTGCTGAGCGGGAGCGAGAACGAGCAGGCGATCGACATCGAGAAGCTTCGCAACAGCACCGGCCTGATCACGATGGATCCGGGATACGGGAACACCGGAGCGTGCCGCAGCGGAATCACGTTCATCGACGGCGAGAAGGGCATCCTGCGCTATCGCGGCTATCCGATCGAGGAACTCGCCCAGGGCAGCACGTTCCTCGAAGTCGCGTGGCTGCTGATGAACGGCGAGTTGCCGGGCAAGGACCAGCTCGCGGGCTTCGAGAACGAAGTCCGGCACCACACGTTGCTGCACGAGAACTTCCACCGGTTCTTCGAAGCGCTCCCCAAGGACGCCCACCCGATGCCGGTGTGCGCGGCGGCCGTGGGCGCGCTCGCGACGTTCTATCAGGAGCCGGAGAACGATCGCAATATCCACGACGCGGTCGTGCGGCTGATCGCGAAGATCCCGACCATCGCGGCCTACTCGTACAAGCACTCGATCGGCCAGCCGTTCATGTATCCGCAGAACCGCTTCGACTATGCGTCCAACTTCATGCACATGATGTTCGCCACACCGTGCGAGGACTATCAGCCGGATCCGGTGATCGCTAAGATTCTCGATCTGCTGCTGATCCTGCACGCCGATCACGAGCAGAACTGTTCGACCAGCACGGTCCGCATGGTGGGCAGCTCGCGCGCGAACCTGTTCGCGAGCATCGCGGCGGGGATCAGCGCGCTGTGGGGTTCGCTCCACGGCGGCGCGAACCAGCAGGTGATCGAAATGCTGGAGCGGATCGCCGTCGAAGAGGGCAGTGCCGCCAAGTTCCTCGACCGCGCGAAAGACAAGAACGACACGACGCGGCTGATGGGCTTCGGACATCGGGTCTACAAGAGCTACGACCCGCGCGCCGCGATCGTGAAGAAGGCGTGCGAGCAGGTGATCCAGCGTGTCGGCATGTCGAGCAAGCTGCTCGAGATCGCGCTCCAGCTCGAGGAAATCGCGCTGCGTGACGACTACTTCGTGAGCCGCAAGCTCTATCCGAACGTCGACTTCTACTCCGGCGTGATCTACAAAGCGCTCGGGATTCCGACCAACATGTTCACGGTGATGTTCGTGATCGGCCGGATGCCGGGCTGGATCGCACAGTGGATGGAGATGCGGGGCGATCCCGACTTCCGCATCTCGCGCCCGCGCCAGATCTACACCGGCGCCACGCAGCGGCCGTACGTGCCGGTCGCGAAGCGGGCCTGATCTCGGTGCCGCGGGGCCCGCGGGCGACCGTTCGGGTCCCGCGGCGCAGACCTGAGCTGTGACGGAGCCTCAGCCCGACAGATCCGTCAGCCGCTGCCACAGGGATTCGACCTCGCTGCGCAGGCGCTCGTAGCGCTGGACGAGTTCCTTGGAGCGCGGCGCATCGGCGTACACGGCGGGATCGGCGAGCTGCTGCTCGACGTCGCGGATCTCGGCCTCGCGGGTCTCGATGTCCTTCTCGACCCGCGCGACGTCCTTCTCGCGCTTCTGCCGCGCCGCGCGTTGGGCCTTGGTCTCGGCGGGAGCGGCGGGCTTCGCAGGAGGCGGCGCGGTCGCGACGCCACCCTGTGAGTGCGGACGAGCCGCCGGCTTGGCGCCGTCTCGCGCGGGTGTTCCGCCGCGAGCCGCCGGGGAGGCCGTAGGTGCCGGTTCGGGTGCCCCGGCGGTGCGGGCGAGGCGCGCGGATTCGTAGTCGTCGTAGCCGCCCGGATAGAGGATCACCCGGCCGTCGTTCACCTCGATCACGCGCGTCGCGAGCCGCGCCATGAGCGACCGGTCGTGGGTCACGACCACGACCGCGCCCGGATACTGGGCGAGTGCTTCTTCGAGCACTTCCTTGCCGGCGAGATCGAGATGATGCGTCGGCTCGTCGAGCAGGATGAGGTTCGCCGGCTCCATCAGGATGCGCGCGATCGCGACGCGCTGGCGCTCGCCGCCCGACAGGACGCGGCAGTGTTTGAACACGTCGTCGCCCGTGAACAGAAAGCTTCCCAGCAGCGAACGCAGATGCGGGCGCCAGTCGGGGGGCGCCACGTCCTCGAGCGCTTCGAGCACGGTCGAGCGGCCTTCGAGCGTCTCGGCCGCGTGCTGGGCGAAGTAGGCGAGTTTCGTGTGCGGCCACGTCTCGCGCTCGCCCGTGCGGGCGGTGAGCTGCCCGGCGAGCACGCGCAACAGGGTGGTCTTGCCGGCGCCGTTGGCTCCGACGATCGCGATCTTGTCGCCCTTCTCGAGCTCGACTCGCGCGTGCGAGAAGATGTCGTGCGAGTCGTATCCGAACGCCACGTCCTTGAGCTGGACCAGCAGCCGGCCCGAATGCGGGGGCGGAGGGAACGTGAACCGGATCGTGCGCGCCTGGCGCGGCAGCACGACACGCTCGGTCTTGAGGCGCGCGATCATCTTCTTCTTGCTCGCGGCCTGCGACGCCTTGGTGTTCTTGGCACCGAAGCGCTCGACGAAGTGGGCGAGCTGCGCGATGCGCTGCTCGATCTGCTGGTTCTTCTGTTCCATCTGTTCGCGGCGCGTCACGCGCGCTTCGAGATACTGCGTGAACTTCATCGGATAGGGCGTGATCTCGCCGCGGTCGAGTTCCATGACATCGTCGGCGACGCGGTCCAGGAACACGCGGTCGTGGGACACGACCACGAGCCCTCCGCGAAAGTCCTCGAGATAGTCCTCGAGCCACTCCATGGCGGGCAGGTCGAGATGGTTGGTCGGCTCGTCGAGGAACAGCAGCGTAGGGTCGGTGAGCAGGAGTGCAGCAAGTGAGGTGCGCATGCGCCATCCGCCCGAGAACTCGGCGAGCGGGCGGTCCTGATCGGCGCGCGAGAATCCGAGCCCGGCCAGCACGCGGCGCGCTTCCGGCTCGAGCGCGTGTTCGTCGTGAAGATCGAGCTGATGCTGGAGTTCGCCCGCGCGCTCGAGCAGCGCCTCCAACCGCGGATCGTCGTGCGCGATTCCCTGCAGGCTCTGATGGAGCGCGTCCAGCTCCTCGCGCATGCCGATCAGACTGCTGTGCGCCTCCATCGCGCGCTCGAGCACCGTGCCGTCGAAGCGCTCCGCCGCTTCCTGCGGGAGATACCCGAAGCGGGTTCCGCGCGCCATCACGCGGGTGCCCGATTCCGGCGAGTACTCGCCGAGCAAGACCTTGAGCAGCGTGGTCTTGCCTGCGCCGTTCGGACCGACCAGAGCGAAGCGATCGCCGGGAGCGATCACCCAGTCGAGGTTCTCGAACAGCACGCGGTCGCCGATCGAGTAGCGCAGGTTCTGGAGCTGGATCACGAGCACACTCCGTGCGCGCGTGCCGGCCGCAAGGCACCGGGGATTCGAGTCATGCTCGCGCGCGTCATCGAATCAGCGGCCGAGTTCAGCCGGATTGAGGCACTCGAGCTCTGGCACGACGAACAGTCCGTCCTTGCGCACGAGTTCACCATCGAACCAGATCTCACCGCCGCCGTACTCCGGGCGCTGGATCAGCACCAGATCCCAATGGATCTGGGAGCGGTTGCCGTTCTCCGCGATCGAATAGGCCTGGCCCGGCGTGAAATGCAGGGAGCCCGCGATCTTCTCGTCAAACAGCGTGTCCTTCATCGGGTGCTGGACGAACGGATTGAATCCGAGCGAGAACTCTCCGATGAAGCGCGCTCCTTCGTCGGTATCGAGCAGGGCTTCGAGTTTGTCCTTTGGATTCCCGGTCGCGCGCACGATCCGTCCGCCCTCGAACGTGAAGCTCAGCGAGTCGTAGGTGGTGCCGAGATAGAGCGAGGGCGTGTTGTAGGTGAGGGTTCCGTTCACCGAGTCCCGCACGGGTGCGGTAAAGCATTCGCCGTCGGGAATGTTGCGGCGACCCTCGCACGGGACCACGCCGATGCCTTTGATGCTGAAACGCAGATCGGTCCCCGGACCCTTGATGCGAACTTCATCGGTCTTCTCCATGCGCTCGCGCAGCGGCACGATCGCCGCGGCCATGCGGGCGTAGTCGAGCGTGCACACGCGGTAGTAGAAGTCCTCGAACTGCTCGGTGCTCATGTTGGCGCTCTGCGCCATCGCCGGGCTCGGATAGCGCAGCACGACCCAGCGGGTGCGGTTCACGCGGTAGTCCAGATGGACCGGGCGGGACACGATCTTGGAATAGAGCGCCATCCGCTCGGACGGCACGTCCGAGAGCTCCGAACTGTTGTGCGAGGCACGCAGCCCGACATAGGCCTGCACCTTCTGCATCTGGAACAGTTCGATCTCCGCCTGCAGTTGCAGCGAACTCTCGTTCGAACCGTTCAGCAGCGCGCGGTGCACGGCGTTGGATCGCAGGAACACGAGCGGGATCGCGCCCGCCGCCTGGACGGCCTCGATCAGATCGAGCACCAGGCCGTCGGCGAGGTCGAAGGCTTCGATCATGACTGCCTCGCCCGGCTGGAGCTGGGTGGAGTGGTGCACGATCAAATGGGCCAGCCTGGCGTTACGGGGATCGCGCATCGCGTCTCCTTGTGCGAGATTCGGGCATCCTGAGGTTCCGAGAGGGACCGGCGAAGATAACAGACTGGCGGGTGGAGGAGGCAACGACGTGGAGCGATTTCGTGTAGCCCTGATCGGGACATCGTTCGGAAAGACCGTTCAAGCGGTCGGATTTCGCGAGCATCCCGGATTCGAACTGGCGGCGATTGCCGGTTTCGACGGAACGAAGGCGGCTGCGGTGGCTGCCGAACTCGGGATCCCGAAAGGCTACGGGGACTGGCGCGCGATGCTCGCGGAGGTGCGCCCGGACCTCGTGAGCGTGGCCACACCGGTCGACCTCCATCATCCGATGGTGATGGCCGCACTCGACCAGGGCGCTCACATTCTGTGCGAGAAGCCGACCGCGATGCATCGGTTCCAGGCGGCCGAGATGCACGACCGAGCGGTCGCGCGCGGAAAGGTCGCGGCGATCAATCACGAATTCCGATTCTTCCCCGCGCGCCGGCATGCGCTCGATCTGGTGAGCCAGGGTGCGATCGGAACGCCGCGCCGCGGCGAGATCCTCGGACGCTACGCGCTGTGGGCCAGGCCCGAATCACGCGGCATGACCTGGCTTGCGGACCGCGCGCGGGGCGGAGGGATTCTCGGTGCCCTCGGATCGCACCATACCGATTGCATGCGGACGTTCTTCGGGGAGCCGCGCACCGTGGTGGCGTCGGTGCGCGTCGATCAGCCGTTGCGCGGTACCGGATCCGCGCAGCGCCGCGCGACCGCTGACGACGCGTGCTCGCTGCTCTACACCTTCGACGGGGGAGCGACCGCGCTGATCGATCTGAATGCCACCGCGCACTATCGCTGGGAGCGGTTCGAAATCCACGGCAGCGAGGCCACACTGCGCTGGGACGAGACCGGGTACCGGCTGTGGCGCATCGAGACCGGCCGCGAACCGGAGGAGATGGTGATCCCCGCGGCGCTCGAACTCGAGCGTCGCGAGGGTGAGCCCGCGCTGGTGGCGCCGTTCCGGATGCTGATCGCGCGCCTGCATTCCGCGATGTCCGGGGCACGCGCGATGGATCCCGATTTTCGGACCGCGGTCGCGGTGCAGAGCGCACTCGACGCTGCGCGCGAGTCCGAGATGGCCCGCACCGAGGTCACGATCGACATCCCGGCCCTCGCGGCCGCGGCCCATTGAGGCGCGGCAGCGGTTGGACCCTTCTGTGGGGCTGCCGGTATACTTTCGAACCAGCGTCGCGTGAAGAAGTCCGGCCTGGATGAACGTTTTTCCGCCGATCGAGGAGGACACCTGTGGCTGATTGGGACGTGATTGCCAAGCAGCGGCTGACCGAAGACTGGGCCACGCTCCGCGGCGCGTACCTTCCGCTCAACCACGCCATGCGCCGCACGGTCGAGTTCCTCGAAAAGGGGGAGGGCACGTTCTCGGACGTGCTGAGCGTCGTGCGTGAACGCCTCGACGGCACGCTCAAGGGCATGACTTCGCTGTGCAACCGGCGCTCGCCATGGGTGCGGCTCGAGGCGATCCGCAATTTTCGGGTACTCGCCACCGGCGTCAAGGGTGCGGGCAGCGACGATCCGCGCGCGCTGTTGCGCTATCTGTTCGCGCTGTCCGAGCTGATGTCGAACGTGTGGAAGGACGCGCCGTCCGAAGCGCGGGTGTCCGCCAATCTCGTCCTGCAGGGACCGCCGGACTTCTGGTTCGGATGTGACTGCTGCGCGGTCGGCGTGCTCAAGCCCGCCCCGCCCGACGATCCGCCGGACCTCGTGCGAGGCAAGGAAGTCCAGCTGGTCTGGGAGGTCGACGCGCTTTACGCGTGGACGCTCGAGGAGTTCGAGGACTATCTCGCGAGCGAGCGGTATTCGCTTCCGACAACCACGCGCGTGGCCGCGGTCGAGAACCTGGATCTGCCGGTCGTGGACGTGCCGTCCGAGGCGCTGCGGCGGGGGAACGAGCTGTTTGGAGGCCAGGGCGGCGGGCTGTTCGGACCGATCGACCTCAAGTATCTCGAACTGAGCTGAACCCTGGACCCGTTGCGCGGGCCCCGGCCCTGCGCAACCGCACCGATACGAAGAGGGTGGGCTCCGAAGCCTCGGAACCCACCCTCTCGTCGTTTCGTCGAGATCGGCTCTAGCGCCGCCGGGTCGTCTTCTTCGCCGCAGCGGCCTTTTCCTTCTTCTTGCGGTAGGACGTGCGGGCCTTCTTGCGGCGCAGGCGGTGCTTGAACGACGTCATGAGTTCTCCCAGGTTCGATTGGTTGCGACAGGCCGTCTGAATCTAGAGGTCCACGGGCTCCGCCGCAACCCGCACGGTGCCGTTTCGTGAGGTGGCGGGTTCGGGAAGCCGCGGGCCGGTCACTCGGACCGGCCCGCGACCCACTCCCGGTCTAGCGTCCGCCAACGCCGGCGCCTTCGTTGTAGCAGCCGCGCTTGCACTCCTTATGCTGTGACTTGAGAGCCTTCTCGTTACCCTTGTGGAGGGTCTTTTCCTGCTTCTTGCAGGACTTGCTCGAGCCGCATGCTCTGTACGCCGCGCGATGGCGGTTCTGTTCCGCATTGCGAGCCGTCTTGTACTGATTGTTGCAGTCGCGCAAGCAGACGCTCCGCCCGCTGACCGTGGACGGCGTGAGGTCGACTCCGGTGGTCGGGCTGTCGATCATGCGGCACTGGGACAGTGAGACGGCGGCGATCACCAGTCCTGCGAGCAGCAAGGAGTAGCGGAATCCCCGTGGCATGCGCGTGGTGCGATGTTCAACGGTGTGGTCCATCGTGGTCCTCCGTATGTGCGGCCCCGTTGCGGGCACGCAGGTGTTTGGCGGCCCCATGTACGGGAACCGGCATGACGACAGCAAGCTGCTGGAAGTGATCGAGTGCGGCAGGCTGCCGACCTCGGCAGGACGGGGGGATCGTCCGCGCCGGAAAATAACACGAGGCGCCTGAGTTTCCGTCAGGCGCCTCGCTTATTTCTTTGAAGTCTCGAAGCTTCGAAGCTTTCAGGTTTTCAAGCTAGCTCAACGACCGCCGATGCCGGCACCTTCGTTGTAGCAGTTACGCTTGCAATCCTTCATGGCCTCTTTGCATGCAACCTTGTTGGCCTTGTTCAGAAGCTTCTCGGCCTTCTTGCAAGCCTTGTCGCTCAAGCAGGCACGCTGAGCAGCCTTGTGACGGGCTTCTTCGGCACGCTTGCAGGCCTTGTACTTCTCATTGCACTGGTGAACGCAATCGCTACGGGCACTCACGCCGGAATTGGCCTGAAGTTCCACTCCGGTGACCGTGTCGTCGACAAGACGACACTGCGAGAGGCCTACGACAGAGAGCCCCAGCAGTGCCGCAAGCGCAACGAAGGCGAAGCCCCGGCGAAGGCGCGGGTTGCGGTGATCGATGTTCATCGCGGTCCTCCATCTCCTCGCGCACGGCCAAGGGAGGGCCTGTGGCGCTGAGCATATGATCGCCAATTCCTTGGCGTATTCTTTCGCGATTCCGTCCGTGGAAGCGCAGTGGCCTGAAACCCGTACTTCACAGCTGATGATGCCATCCCACGCCAGCACTCAAGGACTCCATATTGAGTGCTGCGGCGCGGATCCGCAAGCCAAATCCTAGTTCAACCCCGAGTCCCACATTAAATTTCTCGGTGTCGTACTCGAACCGGGCCGCCACGGCTCGCCAGGGGGAAACCTCGATGGCCGAGAACGCACCATCGAGCACATGACGATGTGCCGTGAAGACAGTAGAAGCATAACCTAAGCTGAACCTGTTTTGCACGCGAAAGATTGAAAAAGGGATTCCGGAGACCAAATACGCCGCATGGTAGCGTCGCGTACCTTGTATGTCCTCGACTCCGATGGCGAGTCCGGGGCGGCGATCACGGGGTTCGAACAGCCCGACTTTGAAGCTGGCCTGATGATCGGTGTCGGTCGAGATCTCCGAGCCTGAGTCAATATGCCCAAACGGATCGAACCCCGGGGTACGCGTAATCCTCAATCCGGCCTCTAAATGAGGCAGAAGTCCAAGAGAGGCATAATAAATTTCGTTGTGGTAAACGCCCCGTTCGGGGCTGTACGCCCATTTCTTGGGAATGTTCGTAAAGCCCAACTCGAGGTGCCCGTCGGGCTGCACGCCTGCCCACGGCGTGATGATGAAACCCGTCATGCCCGAGTGGCTGGCCCAGGGGGCCGGGGCCGGATCCCGATCCGGTTTGCGGCCCTGGGCCCGATCGTAGCGGTAGCGATTCGACTCCATTGCCGGTGTGGAAAGGTGGCGGAGGAACTCGTCCCGCGACGGCGTTCCCGTGACTTGCTGTCCCACGGGAGTCGCATCGGTGCGGAAACTGAAGGGAAAGCGTTCCACCGGCAGCACCCGGACCGGCATCCGCGTCGGGCGCGTGAGCGGAGGAACCGGCAGCGTCACGCGCACACCTTCGATCGAGAGTCCGCTCGACTTCACGAGCGAAAACGAAAGATCGACGTCCCCGAACGACCGGCGCAACTCCACTTCCGCCCCGTGATCGCCGTAGAGGAACTGCGCGTAGCGCGCGCGCAGGGAGACGTCGAGGAACGGCGGCCGATAGATCACGCCACCGTAGGTGCTCCAGTTGGCCAGAGACGAGTAGTCGATCGCATCGGTGTTGAAGGCGACGAATCCCGTGAAGTCGGTCTGCGCATCGAGCATCACCGCGCCTTCCCACAACGGCCGCGTGAGTCCGAGCGAGAAGCCGTAGCGGTTGTCGGCGAAGACCCCCACGCCACCCGATGCGAGCGCCACTTTCGGAATCCAGGCGTACTGCTCCATCGTGATCAGCCCGGGCCGCACGTTGTCGATGTCCGGATGAAGATCATTGGGAACGAAGTCGTTGTACACCGGAAACACCACCGAACCGGTGAGCCGCGATCCCGGCCACGGATTCCAGCGCACCGTCAGCTCATTCTGATACTGGAACTGGATCGGCTCGGTCACCCGGCCGAGGTCGTAGCCGACGAGCGGACCTCCGAGCACATCCACCGTGTGGGAGGTCGGATCCTGAACGGGACCTTGTGGCGCGCGGCGGTAGCCGGCATCACTGGGGTAGCGGACCACGAACTTCGCATCAGGGCCGGTGCCGGAGCGCTCGATGGCGGCGGCGACCATGCCGAGCCGGCGTTCGTAGGCGACAAAGGACTCACCGCCGCGCTCGAGCCATCCATAGGCATCGGCACTGTGGCGGAAGCGGCGGTTCTCGTAGGCGATCTTCCGCGGAGAGCCGGCGCGGTCGACGGTGACGTTCTCGAGTCCGAGTCCGCGAGCCACGCTCTCGATCGGCGGCCGGTTCTCGGCGTGCCGATCGGAGATCGGCGTCAGAAGACTGTCGAGGGTCGCGAGCGAGTCGGCGGAATCCCCCGTCGCGGACTGCGGGACGGCCATCGCGACCATCAGCGGCACGGCAGCAACCAAGAATCTGGAAAGTATGCTCACAGACGAGTTTGCCCTCAGCGTGACACGACGAAAATCCCCAGCCGGGACACTATCACAGGCGCAGGTCCGGCCCCATCGCAGGGCGGTGGCGCCCTTCAGGGTTCATCGGCCTGCGGCCGTTGCTTCCGAGGTCGATTCGGCGCGGGATTCGGAGTGACGAATGCGGGCGCATGCCCGCATGCTTGAAGTCGAATCCAAACCGTGCAAAATTTCAAGATCGATGCGGTCTCCGGTCGTCTCGTGTATTCCGCGCTCCCAATCCAATGACCAGGAGTGATGCCGATGAAGCAGGTTCTCTCAGTTATCTCGATCGCCATGCTCGCGGGTGTCGTGGGGTGCGGCGCCAATCAGGGTGGGACCGCGAGTTCGTCCTCGCCCGGCGCCGTATCGACTCCGGCGGGCGGATCGTCGGGTCTGAGCGGAGGCGTCGTGACGCTCCCGAGCGGACTGAAGTACGAGGACCTCCGAGTCGGGGAGGGTCCGGTGGCGGAAAACGGGATGAAGGCGCTGGTCCACTACACGGGCTGGCTTACCGACGGCACGCAATTCGACAGCTCGCTCAACAGCGGAAGGCCCTATCCGTTCACGATCGGCGCCGGCTCGGTCATCCGCGGCTGGGACCTCGGCATCAAGGGCATGAAGATCGGCGGCAAGCGCAAGCTCACGATTCCTTCCGAACTCGGCTACGGCGCGGCCGGATACGGCGGTGGCCAGATTCCCCCCAACGCCACGCTCATCTTCGAAGTGGAGTTGGTGAATCTCCAATAGAGCCGCGACGGCGAAGCATCAACGAGCCCCGGCGGGAGACGCGCCGGGGCTCGAGTTCTTGCCCTCGCGCATCTGTACCGGCGATGCCATCAGCGTGTCGATCGCGATCAGTTTTCCCGCGCGATCCGCGCGGCCGAAGCTCAGCACTCCGGTCGGACACGTGTGCACGCACGCGGAGCACCGCACGCATTGCGGATCCGCCAGCGCGAGGCCTTTGTTCGCGAAGCTCATGACATCGATGCCCTGGTGGCACATGCGGGTGCACTGTCCGCAGGAGATGCACTTCTTCTTGTCGGCGAAGATGCGAAACGAACTGAACCGCGCATAGACGTGCATCAACGCGGCGAGCGGGCACAGGAACCTGCACCAGAAGCGGCCGGAGTACCAGAAGTACACGCCGTATCCGAGCACGCCGGCGAGGAACACGTCGACCCACCACTTGTAGTTCGACTGCAGCACCGGGAAGACGCGGTCGGCCCAGCTGCCGTCGGGAAGCACCCAGCCCGCGATCCGCACGATCAACAAAACCACGGCGATCGCGAGCACGACCTGGCCCGCCATGTTGAAGCGGTTCCACCCCGGTCCATGCGGCATCTTGTGGCGGTGTGTGTCCCCGAGCGTCTCGGCGAGTGCTCCGCACGAGCAGATCCAACCGCAATAGGCGCCCTTGCCGAAGAACCACACCGCGAGCGGGATCAGGACACAGGTCTGCACGAAGCCGATCGCAATCCACGCCCACAACGGTTCGTGCGTGAAGATGTTGTACACGTTGAGCGGCCACGCGAGGATCAATCCGTAGGCGCGCCAGAACTCGCGTCCGTGCCCGTAGTCGACGGCCGGGAACAATGCGTCCGCCACCCCTTTCGGCAGCAGCCCGTGCGCGTCGAGTTGCGGCAGCAGGAGCTCGGGAATCAGAAACAGCGGCAGCACCTGGATCATCATGAGCGTGAGCGTCTGCGCGGTGACATAGGGCGTTCTGCGGCGGCGAATGCGGCGGATGCCGAACACCACGATCACGATCGAGTAGGCGAGCGTGTAGTAGAACGACGGCCCCGAGGCGCTGATCGCGAGGGTTCCGATCAGCGTCGTCGGATCCTGCGCCTGTTGAGCGAGCGCGCCGCCGGCGGCCGCCAGCAGATCGGGGAGGTTGGTCGGGAACCAGTGGTTCCGATACCAGAGGTTCGAGAAGAAGCCGCCGGACTTCCAGTTGTAGAGCCACCCGCAGAATGCGATGAACGCGGCCATCGCGGCCCACCTTGCCGCCGACATCTCACCCGCGATCGCGAGACCGGAACGCCGGAACAATTCGAGCGGTGCCTCGCGTCCGGTCATCGCGAACACGACGTCGTTCCCGATCACGGTTTCGCCTTCCGGCCCGTTCATGACCACCTCGGAATCGCGGATCTCGCTCACGACGCATTCCGTCTTGACGACGACCGGAACCGGTCGCGCTGCGGGCCCGTGCGCCGGGGTGGCGGGTGCCTGCTCCGCAATCGTGCCGGGGGCGGACTGCCACCGTTCGAGGCACTCCATGTTCTCGGGGCAGGGGCGGGTGAACGACGCGGCGCGGTGGACGAGCGTCACCCGGGCGCCGGCGCCCGCGAGGGCGCTCGCGGTTTCGATCGCCGAGTCCCCACCGCCAATGACCAGCACGCGCGCGCCCATGAAGTCAGCCGGGTCGTGGAGCCGGTGGAACACCTTGGGCAGGTCGTCACCGGGCACTCCGAGTTTGCGATAATCGCCGCTGCGCCCGATCGCGATCACCACATGAGCGGCGCGGCGTGGAGGGCCATCGGCCAGGTCCACGCGCAAACCGTCACCCTCGCGCGTCACGCGGATGGCGCGCGCCGGCGTCACGCCGATCCCGGCCCGGTCGATCTGCCCGGCCAGTTCGTCGATCAAAGCCTCTTTCACGCCGGCCGAGACTTGCAGAGAGCCCGCGGGTCTCATGTCGCGCGGGTAGGTGTAGATCGGCTTTCGAGCCGGGAAGTCAACGAGCGTGAAGAATCGTGCGGAAGCTTCGAGGACTTCGAAGCGCAGCCCGCGGGCTCGAGCCTCCACCGCGGCCGCCATCCCCGAGACCCCGGCTCCGATGATCAGGAGATCGAGCGCGGGGCCGCCACTTCCGCGCGCGAGCGCCGGATCCCGCGCGATGCGCTGCACCACGCGCGCACCCGAATCCAATGAGAACTTGAGCAGCGGCACACCGGTGAGATCGCCCACGACGTGGAGCCCCGGGATCTTCGTGCTGCCGTCATCGCCGACCACAGGAAATGGCTCGACGGTCCCCGCCGGCCACTGCGTGTGGAGCCACCGGGCGTAGCGGGTGATGATGTTCATCGGGATCTCGGTCCTCCGGCGGTGGGGCATCCGGCGAGGAAGACGCGCGGATTCGGGTGATGTGACCCGGACTCACCGTAACCGGTAAACCCGTGATCTGTCGCTCCGTGAACGGTTGCCGTCAGTCGGCGATCGCAGGTGCTGCGCCCAGGATCGCTCGCAGCAGCTTGAACGACTTGGAGATGTCCGTTCTCGTGCGAACCCCTGCGCGCGCGACGAGCGAGAGGCCCGCTGCGCGTGCCGCGCGCTGGCTTGCGCATTGCGAAGTAACTTCCTTGCGGGCTGCGACCGTGGGCACCGGGTGGCGAACCTACATGCCCCTCTCAGGCGCTTACGTCACCAAGACCCTGGAAGCGGCCCGTATTCCAGAATCGTCCATCGAGTTCCCCCAGATGCGCGCGATGGGTCCGGCACCCCTTGCCCCGGGCCTGTCGCGCGATCAGTTCCATCCCACCGTACGACCGCGATTCTGCACTTCGAGCCACTGCTGCAGTGGCTTGAAGTACTCGACCATCGCGCGTGTCGAGAGATCCTCGCCGGTCGCCTCGCGCAGGACTCGGCGCCAATCGCGTGTGCCACCCTGGCGCATGATCGCCGCGAGAAACTTACCCGCCTCCTTGCGGTTCGCGTAGCTGCAGCTGCGCCGGTCCTGCTTCAGCAGCTTGCGCGCGATGTGGTCGTGAAGCTGGAACTTGAGCACGGTCGCCACGGCCTACCGGCATGGAGGACACCTGGGGAGAGCTCTTGAAGATCGTTCCGCTGCCGGCATCCTTCGCGCTGCGCGATGTGAGCGGAGGTGGAGGTGGTGGATTCGAGGTCGCTCCCAACATGAGCGGCATGGCGATCAGGAGTGCGGCGAGTGCGCGCAAGCGAGCCTCCTCGTCGAGGTGTGCCGGGAATCGGTGCACGGTTAGGATGGAACTCCGAACTCACCCTATCCTCGCAGCGCCGGTGCGCCAAGCCACTCGCGACGACCGCGCCGGAACACGCTCCCGAAGGAGGAATCGATGTCCGAAATCGATCGCATCCTGAACCATCTCCAGCGCTCGTTCGAGCGTGACGCGTGGCACGGCAGTGCCGTTCTCGAGCTTCTCGATGGCGTGACGGCGGATCAGGCGGCGTACCGGCCGGCCGCCGATGTCCACTCGATCGAGGAGCTGGTGCTGCACATGGCGACCTGGAAACGTGCGGTCGCCTCGCGCATCCAGGGCCGGATCTTCGATCCCACGAACGAGCAGGACTGGCCGCCGACCGGGCCGGCCGACGCCGTACGTTTCGCCTCCGCCGTCGCCGCACTGAAAGACGCCCATCGCGAGCTCGTGGCGGCGGCCCGAACGATCGCGGATGCGGATCTCGATCAACCGGGCACTACGACCAGCAGCACCCGCTACGTGCTCCTCCACGGCGTCGTGCAGCACGACCTCTACCATGCAGGGCAGATCGCGATTCTGCGGAAGCTGGCAGCTTCGGACGGATGAACGCGACGGGTGTTTACGTGAGCCTTTTTCGTTGACCGTGTCGTTGGGCGCTCGCTAGTCTGAGGGGTCACGCGAAAGCGGCGCGCCCCATTCGTCGCCGGGTTTCGCCTGGCTTGCGGAGGGGTCCGATGCTCGCGTTGATTCTGCTCCTGGTTCTGTCGAACGGGAGCGACGTGCCGCGCGGGTCGTCCGTCCGTCCCGCGGGTTCACTCGCCGATCCCGCGACCACGACCGTGCTGCTTCCGGAGGCGACCGTCTCCGGACCGGCGGTCGCGCTGCCCGCGAGTTCTGCCGTGCGCGGGGCCGTCATCGCGCTCGCCGACGGCCGCCTCGCATTGCTCGATCTGACCCAGCCGCGAGTTGTGCGGATGATTCCCCTGCCCGCGGCTTCCGTGGGCGGCTTGGCCGCTGCTGCACTCGGAGTCGGCGGCGGATTCGGGATGTTCGTCGCCACCTCGGACGGAGGAATCTCCGGCTTCAACGAAGAAGGCGAGCTGATGCAGGGCTTCCCGGTTTCGGGCACCGCCGGCAACACACCGGGTTCGATGCCGGCACTCGGAGATCTCGACGGCGACGGGACGCTCGAGCTGGTGTGGGGCGGCAGCGATGGAAAAGTGTGGGCGTGGACGTTCGAGGGACGGTTCGTTCCGGGCTTTCCGAAGATGGCCGGCACGCCGGGCCCGAACGTTCAGCTGGCGCTCAGCGATCTCGATGGCGCCCCGGGTGTCGAGATCGTCGCCGTCACGCACAACGGCACCGTCACCGTGCTCGGCACGGACGGTGTGCTTCCCGGCTGGCCCCGAGCGGTGGCGGCGCATCCTCACGCGCCCTCGATCACACGCTTCGGTGATGATGCGCCGACGATCCTGATCGCGGCGGGACCGAAGACCTATGCCTTTGCCCCGGATGGAGCGCTGCGCTGGTCGAGCACGCGTAACTCGCTCGCGGACTCGGAGCCGGTGCCGGGAGATCTCGACGGCGATGGCATCGACGAAGTGATCGTATCGCGCACCGCGGACTCCGAGCTCAGCGTGCTGAATGCGCTCGGGGAGCCCGTGACCTTCGGCGCCTGGCCCCGGCGCCACGCCGGCTCGCCGCGCGGCACGCCGTTGCTCGGTCACGTATCGATTTCCGGTTCGCCCTCGGTGCTGTGGACCCTGCCCGGCAGCGGAATTTTTGCGTACGACGGCGCGGCCGCGGTGCTCCCCGGATTTCCGAAGCCGGGCAGCGCCGCATGGGCGGGATCGATCGCCGACTTCGACGGTGACGGGCGTTCCGAAATTCTCGGCGGCGTCGCGGAAGGTCCGGGTGCCGTCGTGTTCCGATTGGAATCCGGAACCTGGCGGAAGACGGCCCAGGCATGGCCGACGCCGCGCGGCAATTTCGCGCGGACGGGAAGCCGGTTGTATTCGCCCGGCGTCGACACCGACACGCCGGTGCTGATCTCGCTCGTCACGGCGAGCGCGGAGCCGGGCCGGGTGCGCATCACGTGGCGATCGATGGGAGATGGGTTCGCGACCGCCGTGGTCGAGCGCCGCGAGCGCGGCGGAATCTGGAGCCCGATCACGACGATCCGGCCCGGAGTCCGTGGTGACGTGAGCATCGAAGACCGCGACGTGCGTTCCGGAATCCCATACGGCTATCGGCTCGCGATCGAGGTTCATGGCGTCGTGGTGCGAATGGGGGAGGTCGAAGTCGAGGTTCCATACGCGATCGGTTTCGCGCTCACCGGGGCGCGGCCCAATCCCTCGATCCAGGGCCTCCAGCTCGCGTTCGAACTTCCGGACGCAGCACCCGCGATGCTCGAAGTGATCGACCTCGCGGGACGCCGATGCTGGGCGTCGGAGGTCGGATCCCGCGGCGCCGGTAAACACAAGGTCGTGGTCCCCGCGG
Source organism: Candidatus Eiseniibacteriota bacterium (assembly GCA_031364845.1). Lineage (GTDB taxonomy): Bacteria > Eisenbacteria > RBG-16-71-46 > RBG-16-71-46 > RBG-16-71-46 > JANLWX01. The sequence goes on along the minus strand of JANLWX010000156.1, from coordinate 56,379 downwards.
TACTCGAGCCCGGCGTCTATGTGTTGCGGCTCACGCGGGGGGACCAGGAACTCACGACGCGCTGTGCCGTGATCCGCTGATGCTTCAGGGTTCGCCATACATCGCGCTCGTCCCCACGCGTTGCCGCGCCCGGCGGCTTCGTGAATCACCCCCGCCGTCATCGACGTAGCCTGCACCATCGTTCACCGACGCCGACCGCATGTCCCTTCGGAGGATTCATGATTCCCGCACGATCTCTTGCACGACGACTCGTTTGCGCATCCTTCGGCACGGCCGCGGCACTGCTGGTGTCGGTGGCCGCCCTCTCGGTGGCACACGGGCAGCCGGTCGCCAAACGCGCGAGCCCGCCACCGCCCGCTCCCGAATGGGTTCAGCGCAGCAACGCCAACGCCGCTGTTCTGATGCAGGTGATGGCCCGCTTCGGCCCCGAGCAGGCCGGCTTCTTCGGTCTCAGCGGATATGACGAAGAGATCTTCGACCTCAAGCCCGCCATCAACGCACGATCCAAGGCCGCGACCGAACAGGCGATCGCGGCACTCGAGCGCGTCCGGGAAACCGAGAAGAATCCGTCGGTGCTGCAGGATCTGGACATCCTGGTGGCGCGCGCGCGCGAGCAGATCGAAGGGCAGGACCTCGGCGAACGTGTGTCGCTTCCGTACTTCGATTTGCACGGCACCGTGTTCCAGGGGCTGCGGTCGCTGCTCGACGATCAGGTCGATGCCAAGCGCCGCGCGTCGGCGGTCGTTCGGCTGAGGCGCTATGCCGGTCTCGAGAAGGGCTATGAGCCGATCGCGAAGCTCGCCGAAGACCGCATCCGCGAGAAGCTCTCGAATGCCGCGCTGATCGGGCCCGTCCGCGCCGAGGTCGAGAACGATCTCGCGAATCAGGGCGCGATGATGGACGGCATTGCCCAGCTGTTCGGCAAGTATCCGATCAAGGGCTGGCAGCAGCCGCTCGCGACACTGCGCCAGCAGCTCGACGGCTACAGCGCCTTCGTCAAGGCCGAGGTCCTGCCGCGTTCGCGCACGGACTTCCGCCAGCCGCCCGAACTGTACGCGTTCGGCCTGCGCCAGGTCGGCGTCGACATGCCCGTCGAGGAACTCGCGAGCCGCGCCAAGGTCGCCTTCCGTGAGATCCAGAACGAGATGCAGGCGCTGGCGCCGATGATCGCCAAGGAGCGCGGCATCGCCTCGGGTGACTATCGCGCCGTGATCGCCGAGTTGAAGAAGCAGCAGTTCGCCGGAGACGCGATCCTTCCGCACTACGAAGCGCGCATCCGCGAGTTGGAGAAGCTGATCGTCCAGCACAAGATCGTCACGTTGCCCGACCGTCCGATGCAGATCCGTCTCGCTTCGGAGGCCGAGAGCGCCCAGCAGCCGGCGCCCAACATGCGCCCGCCGCGGCTGATCGGAAACACCGGAGAGAAGGGCACGTTCGTGCTGCCGCTGCGCAAGCCCGGCAGTGGCGCGTACGACGACTTCACGTTCGAGGCCGGCTCATGGACGCTCACCGCTCACGAGGGCCGTCCGGGTCACGAACTGCAATTCGCCTCGATCGTCGAGAAAGGTGTGTCGATTCCGCGCGCCCTGTTCGCGTTCAACAGCGTGAACGTCGAGGGCTGGGGTCTCTACGCTGAAGCCGAGATGAAGCCCTATGAACCGCTCGACGGACAGCTCATCGCGCTGCAACATCGGCTGCTCCGCGCCGCGCGGGCGTTTCTCGATCCCGGACTGCAGCAGGGATCGATCACGAAAGAAGAAGCCATGCGCGTGTTGCAGGAGGACGTCGTGCTCTCGGCCGCGATGGCGACGCAGGAAGTCGAGCGTTACACGTTCCGCGCTCCGGGCCAGGCGACGTCGTACTTCTGCGGTTACCAGCGGCTGATGGAGCTGCGCACCGACACGGAGCGCATGCTCGGCCGCCGGTTCGACCGGCAGAAGTTCCACGACTTCGTGCTCGCCCAGGGACTGCTGCCGCCCACGCTGCTGCGCAAGGCGGTGATGACCCAGTTCGTGCCGGAAGAGATGAAGTCCGCGGGGAACTGAACAGACCCGTTCGGGTCAGCGTTTGGCGTCGCGCGCGTCCGCTTCCGGTGACCGGGAGCGGACGTTGCGCTGTCGGTCGAGCCGTGCCGCGCCGAACGCGGCGAGTGTGGCGGAAGCGAACATGATGGCGAACGGCGTCGCGCCCGGAACCGCCGCCGTCAGGGGCCCGAATTTCTGGATACGATGGTTCCAGTGGTCGGTGACGTAGAGATATCCATCGGCGCCCACGACCGTGCCTTCGGGTCCGTTGAACTGACCCGCCCCGCTCCCGAGTGAACCCCATTTCGTGAGATACGCGCCGTCGGGCGTGAACTTCTGAACGCGGTTGTTGTATCCGTCGACGACGAAGACCGAGCCCGAGGCGTCGAGCGTGATGCCGTCCGGATTCGAGAACTGGCCGTTGCCGGTGCCGGTCATGCCCCACTTGAGCAGGTAGGCTCCCGTGGGTCCGAACTTCTGAACGCGGTTGTTCTCGGAGTCGGCGACGTACACGTCGCCCGCCGCGTCGATCGCCACGCCGCTCGGACCCGCGAGCTGGCCGTTGCCGGATCCCGCCGAGCCCCACTGCCCGAGATAGGCGCCCGCGGTCGTGAAACGCTGAATGCGATCGTTGTCGTAGTCGGCGACGTAGACGATCCCGCTCGCGCGATGGATGGCGATGCCTTCGGGATGTCCGAACTGTCCTGGCCCCGATCCGTTGGACCCCCACTGCCCGAGCAGCGCTCCGTTCGAGGTGAACTTCTGGATGCGCCCGGTGAGCCAGTCGGCCGCGTACACATTACCGTCGGCGTCGGTCGCGATGCCGATCAACTGCTTGAACTGGCCGGGTCCGGTGCCGTAGCTGCCCCAGCCCATGACCCACACGCCCGCGGTCGTGAACTTCTCGATCCGATCGAGGCCGGAATTCGCCACGTAGACATACTGGCCAAAGGGATCCCCGGCGACCCCGCGGGCCCAGTTGATCTGGCCGGGCGCAAAGCCGTAGGTGCCGAACGACATCACGTGCGCCGGAGGGGCGTCGCCGTGAACCGGGAGCGGTACTGCGGCCAGGCCGCCGAGCAGGATGAGGATCGCGAGGGGTGCACGCATGACGACATGAGTGTACCGCACGCGGTGGCAATTGCGGCGCCCGGGGCTGGCCCGGATCATTCATGAACCGCCAGGCCGGGCCTATTTGGCGGGACGCGGAATCGATTCGGTATGTTCGACCGGCGGCGCGGGTCCGAAGTCGAGTCCCGGGGGTTCGTCGGCGAACAGCGACTCGAACTGGCTGCGGAACTCCTCGAGCGACATCCCGGCGGTCGCCGCGAACTTCGCCAATTCGTGCGGATCCTCGAAATCGTCACGGCGGATCCGGATCATGTACCGGCGCGCGATGGCATAGCGCGTCGAATGGATGTCGACCAGCCGCAGGCGCGCGCGTCCGGTGGCGCTGTCGGTCAGCGTCGAGAACGGAATCGGGACGAAGTGCCCGGCCTGCATCGACACGGTCACCGCGTTGAACCCCGAGAGCAGCGCCTTGGTGGCGCAGTAGCCGAGGTCGCGCGTGTACTCCATATCGAACGGGATCGGATCCGCGCAGCGCAACTCGTACCCGATGTTCTTGGCGACGATGGTGGTCGCGATGCCAAAGCTCTTGAGGCGTTCCTGTACCGCGTGCTTCAGGATTTCGCCGATGTTGATCTCTGCGATGCGCAGGTGGCCGTGAGCGTCGTGCTCAGCCTCCTCCATGCGCGCGAGGTCCGACGGATCGATGTCGAGCACCACACCCTCGGCGATCACCGCGACGCCATCGCGGCGGCCGTCGTTCATGCGCTTGATGATCGCCCCGACCAGCGTGTCGACCAGCGTGCGCAGGCGGATCGGGCGCATTCCGAACTCTTCCGGAATGAGCGTGAGCGTGGCACCACCCGCTTTGCCGATCCCGAGTGCGAGGTGTCCGGCCTTGCGTCCCATGGCGATGACGAAATACCAGCGTGAGGTCGTCTTCGCGTCGACCATGAGGTTCTTGAGGATCTCGACGCCGAGATGGCGTGCGGTTTGGAACCCGAACGTGTCGACGTGGGAGGGGAGATCGAGATCGTTGTCGATCGATTTGGGCACATGGACCACGCGGATGCGGCCCTGCGCCTGTTCCTCGAGACGCTTGGCCGAAAACATGGTGTCGTCGCCGCCGATCGTGATCAACTCCTCGACGTTGAGCCGCAGCAGCGAGATGACCGTGTTCTCGAGCAGGTCGTGATGGATCGTCGGATTCGCGCGGGAGATGCCGATGTAGGAGCCGCCGCGGAAGTGGATGCGGCTCACCGCTTCGATCGTCAGCGGGCGGACGTGATCGATGTCGCCCTGCATCAGCCACTCGAAGCCGTCCTCGATTCCGAGCACTTCGACGCCTTCGAGCGCCGCGCGGATCGTCGCCGCGCCGATCACGCTGTTGATTCCGGGCGCAGGGCCCCCGCCGACGAGAATTGCGAGTCGTTTCCGATGGGTCACGCGATTTCCTCCTGCGGGGAACATAGGGCATGCGGGCGCCGGGCGCGAAGTTCCGGCGCCCGCATGCCGCGCGTATCGATCAACGAGGCGAGGGCCCGGGTCGCACCACGCCGTCGCGGGCGCGCGTCGCGATTCGTGATACGACCGCGATCGCAAACAGCAGGCCCGCAAACGCGAGCACCATTTCGTTCACCTCGGCGAGCATGCCGATGATCGTGTCCGCGGGATTGCCGAAGGGATAGTTGTCGGTGATCCAGTCGAACAGCCCGAGGATCGCGACGACCGTGAGACACGCCTTAGTGCTGCCCGGGACGCGCAGTTCCGGATAGCGCCAGCGTTCGATGCAGGCGGCCAGCGCGAGTCCTCCTGCACCGAGCAGGAACAGCAGGAACGAGTGGAGATTTTGAACACCTTCGAGATTGTGGATGTTGGTTTCGTTCTGGACATTGAAGCGATCCATGCCCTGCGGCGAGGCGAAGCCGATCAGCGACTGACCCCAGGAGATCTCTTCCATGCCCGCGAACATCCACGCGAGCGCGAACGCCACGATCAGGATCACGAGCCGGCCCTTGTCCGGCGCGCGCCGGAGTCGCCAGGCCCCGGTGAGCGCGATCAGTCCGCCGAAGATGAATGCCAGGAACGTGGCCATTTCGACCGGGCCGTTCTCGTGGATCAGCATCCGACCGAACGGCCGGCTTGCCGGAACACCGAAGATCACACTGCACGAGAGGACCAGCACGAAAAGAACGACCGTGGTGACGATGGTCGATGCCGAAGCTGCCCCGGAACGCGCGCGATTCATCGACACCCGTGTCCTCCGTGTGGTGGCTAGGAGATATCCAGCAACTCGATGTCGAAGACCAAGTCCTGGCCGGCGAGCGGATGATTGGCATCGAGCGTGATGCTGCTCGCCGAAGTCTCGGTTACCCGCACCGAAATTTTTTCACCTTCATCACCGCTGATTTCCAGATGCTCACCGACGTTCGGATCCATTCCCGGTGGCAGTTCGCTGCGTTCGACGACGACCACGTTTTCTTCGATGCGCGGGCCATAGGCATCGGCGACGGGGATCGTGGTGGTGCGCCGCTCACCGGGCTCCATGCCGATCACTCCGCGCTCGAATCCCGGGATCAGCATTCCCGATCCGATCGTGAACTCGAGCGGTTCGCGCCCCGATGAAGAGTCGAAAACCGTGCCGTCGAGCAACTTCCCAATGTAGTGGACCCGCACGGAGTCGCCTTCGCGCGCTGGTGACATGAACCCGCTCCTTACGTGATGGCGTTGGGAACCGGGGGCGGTGCGCCCCGATCGAGTCGATGTGAGGGGGCAAGATAAGGTGTCGGGCGGGGCCGAACAACCGTCTCGAGCATCGAGGCATCGGACGTCCACGGAGACGAAACAGGACGTGCGGGATCGGCGCAAGCAACAGATTCCGGACTTGTCGGATTGTAAAGGGCGGATTACAGTTTGCAGGTCCGGGAACTTTGCGCCCTATCGACAGCACCTGCCCAGGCCCGCAAGTGCTGCCCCCGCAGAGAACTCGGCGTGATGGACTTTCTGGCCCGTTCCTTGCCCCCGCACGGACCGGAAGTTCGCAAAGCGCCGTCGAATTCCGACGGAAGCAGGGCATGCACCACGCGAAGGAGATAGCCGTGATCTCTCATGAACCGAAACGATCTGGGCGCGCATTGCGCGCGGGGCTCTTGGTGCTCGCACTCGCGAGCGTGGGCCTCGGACTCTCACAGTGTCGCAGTGTGAACGATCCCACGCTCCAGATCACCAAGGGCGGCAACGGTCCACTCGACGCTCGACACAAGGAATGCACCATGCGCTGCGACCGCGATCACCGCAGTGCGCTGGATGCCGAACTCGAACTCCACAAGCGAGTCATTCGCGCCTGCGGCTCGAACTTGGATTGTCGCAAGTACGAGCACGATCGCTATCGCGATGCGAAGAAGGCGATCGAAGGACGCAAGAAGGCCTGCAAGTTCCTGTGCCGTTACAACGAAGGTGCGGTGTCCGGGGGCAAGTAACCTTTCGGATCCGGGTATCGAAAAGCCGGGAACACGACATCGTGTTCCCGGCTTTGTCGTCGTTGCCGCGTGATCAGGAGCCGGCTTTCTCCTTCGCCTTTTCCATCGCCTTGCGCAGCGCGATGGCCATGGTCGTCGGCTCGGGCGGACCGGCAGGAGCTGCCGGGCGCTCGTAGCGCGGGTCGAAGCGTGACTCCCGCGCCATGCCTCCGCGGCCGCCGCGATCACCGCCGCCTCCACCACCCGAACGTTCGCCGCGGCCGGTGCGATCTCCACGGCCGGGGCCGACGCCACCCGAGCGTTCGCTGCGTCCGGAACGATCTCCGCCGCCGCCACCACCCGGTCGTTCGCTGCGAGCACCGCGATCTCCGCCACCGCCACCCGGTCGAGCGCCCCGCGAAGGCCGCTCGCCGGTCATCGGCGGACGGGCGCCACGGTCCGGCTCCATCCCGCCCGAACGCGGCGCGCGCGATGCGCGGTCCGCCGGGGAGTCCTGCGGCGGGGACGCCGCGCGATCGGCGGCACTCCGCATCGTGAGCCGGATGCGGTCGTCACGGGCATCGAGCACTTCGACTTCGACCGCTTCGCCGATCTTGAACGTCTGTTCGAGGTCGGCATCACGCGGCGCACCGGTTTCTTCGCGCGGCACCAGGCCGCGCGCCCGGCGTCCGTAAATCGGAAGGTCGACGAAAATTCCGAACGGCTTCACGCCGGCGATCACGCCGGAGGCGGTTTCGCCGGACTTGGGCTTGCGCGCGGGAGCTTCGGGTTCACCCGCACCCTCGCGCATGGAGAGCGCGATGCGCTTCTTCGCGGGATCGACGCCGAGCACCATGGCTTCGACTTGCTGACCGGGCGTGAGCACTTCCTTCACGTGCGCCACCGGCCGCGACGACGCTTCCGAGATGTGGATCAGGCCGTCGATTCCGGGAGCGAGGTTGACGAACGCGCCGAACTCGGCGAGCCGCACGACCGTTCCGGTCACGCGCATCCCCTGCTTGAACTTCTGCTCGACCTCGATCCACGGATCAGGCGTGGCCGCCTTGATCGACAGCGCGATTCGCGGCTTGCCGTCCTTGCCGTGATCGAGACGCAACACCTTGGCGCGCACTTTCTCGCCGACGGTCAGCGCTTCCCGCGGATGGCCGATGCGATCGTGGCGGATCTCGGAGACGTGGGCGAGGCCGTCCATGCCGCCCAGGTTGATGAACGCGCCGAACGTCTCGAGCCGCGCCACCGTTCCCTCGACCTCGTCGCCGGGCTTGAGCGATGCGAGCAGCTTCGTCGCGGATTCCTGATCCGCCTTCTGTAAGAGTGCGCGGCGCGAGACGACAACACTGCGCGCGTCCTTGATCTGCGTGACGAGGAATTCGTAGGTGCGTCCGACGTGGACCGACGGATCGGCGCAGAAGCCCGACTCGATCTGAGACACGGGACAGAATCCACGCACACCCGACAGATCGACTTCCAGCCCGCCGGCGTTCTTGCGCGTGACCTTGCCGCTGATCGGAATCCCCGCGGCCATCGAGGCGCGGATCTGCTGGAGCGCGGCACTGCCGGCCTCGGCCTTTAACGAAGGCGCGAGCACGACCTGCTCGGCTGCTTCGAGCACGAACAGTTCGAGTTCGTCGCCGACCGCATGCTTCAGGGCACCCGCATCGTCCTTGAGATGGCGCGTCTCGATCAGACCTTCACTGCGTCCGCCGAACTCGACCATGCTCTGTTCGTCGCCGATCGCGACCAGACGGCCGCGCACCTTCGCGCCGGCCTTGACCTCTTTGAGGGCGGCGGTCGCCGTGGCGGCCTTTCCATGCTCGAAGTGCTCGAGCTCCTGCGCGAATTCCTTTGAAGGACCGGCATCGTCGTCGGCCAGGGTCGGGGTATTCGCGGCTTCTTGCTCGGGTGTGCGTTCTTCGATCATGGTCTTGGTCTCATATCCGATCAGAGGTAGTTGGACGGGTGGGGCGGGCGCCGCACCGCAAGCGGGTGTGAGGAGTGGGGGTCATCCCATGGATTGGATCACCGCGTCCGCGAATTCGCTGCACTTCACTTCGGTCGCGCCGTCCATGAGCCGCGCAAAGTCATAGGTCACGCGCCGCCCCGCGATCGCACCATCCATGCCCGTGATCACGAGATCCGCCGCCTCGTTCCATCCAATGTAGCGCAACATCATCTCGCCGGACAGGATGACCGAGCCCGGGTTCACCTTGTCCTGGTCAGCGTAGCGGGGCGCGGTTCCGTGGGTCGCCTCGAATACCGCGTGGCCGGTGAGGTAGTTGATGTTGCCGCCGGGGGCGATACCGATGCCGCCGACCTGGGCCGCGAGCGCGTCCGACAGATAGTCGCCGTTCAGATTGAGGGTCGCGATCACGTCGAACTCCTCGGGACGGGTCAGCACCTGCTGGAGCGTGATGTCGGCGATCGCGTCCTTGATGATTACGCGCCCGGCCGCGACGGCGGCGCGCTGCTCTTCATTGGCCGCGTCTTCTCCCCGGGCCTCGCGCGTCCGTTCCCACTGTTCCCACGTGTAGACCTGAGCGCTGAACTCGCGCTCGGCGAGCGCGTAACCCCAGTTGCGGAAGGCGCCCTCGGTGAATTTCATGATGTTGCCCTTGTGGACGATCGTCACGCTCGCGCGGCGGTGCCGGATCGCGTACTCGATCGCGGAACGCAGCAGCCGTTCGCTGCCTTCGCGCGACACCGGCTTCATGCCGATCGCCGTGGTCCCGGGGAATCGGATCTTCTTGTAAGCCGACGGGAACTTCTCCTCGAGAAACGCGAGCACTGCGCGCGCCTCTTCCGAGCCTTCCGCAAACTCGATGCCCGCGTAGATGTCCTCGGTGTTCTCGCGAAAGATGACCATGTCGACTTTTTCCGGATGCCGGACCGGGGAAGGAACTCCCTTGAACCAGCGCACCGGACGCAGACATACATAGAGGTCGAGGATCTGGCGCAGCGCGACGTTCAGCGAACGGATGCCGCCGCCGATCGGAGTCGTGAGGGGCCCCTTGATGCCGACGCGATAGGTGCGGAACGCTTCGAGTGTTTCGTCCGGCAGCCAGCTTCCGGTCTTGTCGAAGGCCTTCTGGCCGGCCAGCACTTCGTGCCACCCGATGCGGCGAGTTCCGCCATACGCTTTGGCCACCGCAGCGTCGAACACGCGCACCGCGGCGCGCCAGATGTCGCGTCCGGTCCCGTCACCTTCGATGAAGGGGAGAACGGGATGATCCGGAACCACCATGCGTCCGTCCTTCACCGCGATCGGTTCACCCGTCACTGTGCTCATTGTTTCGGCTCCTCGAGATGAATGGCCCAGAAGGCGGGTCCGAATGCGCGCGGCGCAACCGGCTCGCATGCTTGTATGGAAACACGTCGAGAACTTCGCCGCGCCGGTGGAATTCCTGCATGCCACGCCAGAACTCGACGCTCAGCAGTTCCTCATGCGCATCCAGGAACGCGTCGAGCAGAGGGCCGTGCAGCCCGAGGAACGCCCGGAACTCCTCGGGAAAGATATCCCGATCCCCGACGTAGTACCACGGTTCCTGCGCGAACTCCTCGTCGTCGTGACGTGGCGCCGGCAGCCTCCGAAAGTCGCAGTCGGTGAGCCGGCACAGCTCGTCGTAGTCATAGAAGATCAGGCGGCCGTGCCGCGAGACCCCGAAGTTCTTGAGCAGCATATCACCCGGGAAGATGTTCGTCGCGGCAAGGTCGCGGAGCGCCTGTCCATAATCGACCACCGCCTCCCGGGCCGCGTCGGGCCCGGCCTCGGTCAGATAGACGTCCAACGGCCTCAGGCGGCGCTCCGTAAACAGATGCGCCACTACGACGTGCTCGCCCCGGACCTGAACGGTCTCCGAGGCCGAAGTCGTCAATTCCTCGAGCAGCAGGGGCGAGAACCGCCTCCGATCGAACGCCAGATGTTCGAATTCCTGGGCGTCCACCAGGCGGCCGGCGCGGTCGTGCCGGAACACCATCCGGTACTTCTCGCGCACTTCGGCGTGAGTGACCGTCTTCGGATAGTCGAAGCGGTCGCGAAGCACCTTGAAGACGATGTCGAACCCGGGGAGCGTGAAGACGCACATGACCATGCCGCGCTGGCCCGGCGCGATTTCGAACGGCTCGTCCGACTTGCGCAGGTGGTTGAGCAAAGACCGGTACAGCTCGGTCTTGCCATGCTTGTTGCACCCGATCGCCATGTACAGTTCGGGAATCGGCTTGCGCGGCATGACGGTGCGCAGGAATTCGACCAGCTCGCGCGGCATGTCGATCTCGACGAAGAAGTAGGAGCGCGCAAAGCTGAACACGATGCTGATCTCGTCGGCCGAGAGCAGCACCGCGTCCACCACGATCCGGCCGAGAGGATTCGCGAGGGCGAGCAGGAACGGCACCTCGGTGTCGCCGGTGATCAGCTTTCCGACGACATAGGCGCGCATGTTGCGATAGAACACCGGCCGCGCGAGCTCGAGCCGGTCCGCCACGCGGCCGCCGAGCTCGGCCTCGACCGTCGCCGCGATGAGCGCGGCGTCGCCGTCCGTATCGACGAAGTCGACCGCGAACCGATAGTGTTCGAGCACCTCCCGGTAGAGCGACGCGTGCGCGCCCGCGCGCTCGAAGTCGGCAGTGAAACTCCACGGCCGTCCGAACGCGCGCTGGTAGGGGGAGGCGCTCACGACGAACTCGATCGCCGGATCGACGCCGATCGTATGGAAGATCCGCCGCGTGATCGAGTTGAAGAACGTCTCGGCGAGATCGTCGTCACCACGCCCGGCAATCATCTGCTCGAAACGCGAACGCAGCGCGGCCCAGATCGAGCGCTCTTCGAAACGGGCCCCGAGCAGCACGCGAAGCGCCGCCAGGCCTTCGTCCACCAGCTCGGTGTAGAGGTCGAGGCGCCGCGCCGAGTCCCGGTGGGTCGCATGCCAGTCGCGCGCTTCGAAGTGCGCGCGTGCGTGGCGCGTCAGATCCCGGAAGCGATCGACGTAGATCTCGTAGGACGCGAGAATGATCTGCGCGCCGCGCTCGGCGAGCGGGCCGGTCCCGCTCATGTTCGCGGCCCAACCAGCGCGAGGCCTCGCGTCATCGGGCACGAGTTGCGCCGTGTCGTGTGCCATCCCCGATTCGGCGTGCTGTGCGCCGCCAACCGCTCCATCGAATCCGACCTCCACCCGAATTGCGCAACCCATTCGCCATCGACCGAGGCGCGATGGTGCTCGATCGGCGGTTCATCCGCCAGTCTGCTACGATGTCGGCCGCCAACGCCTGCTCATGCTGTCGGGCCCCGGATGCCGCCACCGAATGTCCCACGATCGTTGCGTCACCATGGAGTTCCACGTCTCGCGCGCCGCGCGCGACCGATACGGCATGGATGCGCCGTGGTTTTCGCTCACCGGCAATGTGGTCCTCGCGGATCTCGCACAGACGCGCCGGCTGGCCGGGCGGATGAACGCGGCGCGCGACGCCGCGAAGAATCCGGGACAGACCGTGCAGGCCGGATCGCTGCACGCCATGGGTCTGATCGACGAAATCCTGCACCATGTCGCCGCACTCTACCGTGAGCAGCGCGCGATGGATGCGATGACCCGCGCGCTCGGCTGGATCGAGCAACAGGTCGGACGGCGCGATCTCGACGCCGTGCTGGTGCGCTTCACGGAGACGTTCCCGCCGCTCGCGGTCTATCGCGGCGAGACGGGCCGGGACGAATACCTCGCCGGCGCGACCGCCGGTGTATCCCACCGCGAGATCGTGCTGGAAGAACTGATGATGCTGTGGCTCGCCAACGCCAATCCCGCGTTCGCGCCCTATCAGGAGCTGTTCGACGACTCGGTCATGGAGTCCACCGCCTACCGGTCCGTGATCGAGGCGCTGGGTGCGTTCTTCGCGACGCAGCCGGGCTTCGGTCCGGATGACCAGAGCCTGCCCGACATGCTGCGCAGCCCCGCGATCGCGGCCCCGCAGTCGCTGACTGCGCAGCTCGAGTTCATCCGGACGCGCTGGGGGGCCTTGCTCGGCGATTTCCTCAAGCGCCTGCTGCTCACCCTGGACGTGATCCGCGAGGACGAGCGCGCGTTTTTCATGCGCTTCGGCGCGCGGCCCTCCACATCGCAGCGCGGGGACGTCTCCGATTTCCGTGCGCTCGAGCATGAGCGCGAGCACTTCACCCCGGACCGCGACTGGATGCCGCAGGTCGTGCTGATGGCGAAGAGCGCGTATGTGTGGCTCGATCAGCTCACTCGGACCTACGGTCGCGCAATCGAGCGTCTGGATCAGGTGCCCGAGGAGGAACTGGCGCGCCTTGCGCGCTGGGGCGTGACCTCGTTGTGGCTGATCGGACTGTGGGAGCGAAGCCCGGGTTCACGGCGCATCAAGCAGCTGTGCGGGAACCCCGAGGCGGACGCCTCGGCCTATTCGCTGCTCGACTATCGCATCGCCGCCGCACTCGGAGGCGATGCGGCCAGCGATGACTTGCGCGCGCGGGCGTGGCGGCACGGCATCCGGCTGGCGAGTGACATGGTGCCGAATCACATGGGCATCGACTCGCAATGGGTCATGGATCATCCGGATTGGTTCGTGTCGCTCGACCATTCGCCATATCCCTCGTATTCGTTCAACGGGCCCGACCTGTCGTGGGACGATCGCGTCGCGATCCGCATCGACGATCACTACTACGACCGTTCCGATGCCGCGGTCGTGTTCCAGCGCGTGGATCGCGGCAGCGGTGAGACGCGCTTCGTCTACCACGGCAACGACGGCACCTCGATGCCGTGGAACGACACGGCCCAGCTCGACTATCTGAAGCCGGAAGTCCGCGAGGCCGTGATCCAGACGATCCTTCATGTCGCGCGGGGATTTCCTGTGATCCGGCTCGACGCAGCGATGACGCTCGCGAAGAAGCACTACCAGCGTCTCTGGTATCCGGAGCCGGGCGGGGGCGGGGCGATTCCTTCGCGCGCCGAGCATGGGCTCACGCGGCAGGACTTCGATCGCGCGATGCCGGTGGAGTTCTGGCGCGAGGTGGTCGACCGCGTCGCCGCGGAGAGCCCCGACACGCTGCTGCTCGCCGAGGCGTTCTGGCTCATGGAAGGCTACTTCGTGCGCACCCTCGGCATGCATCGCGTGTACAACAGCGCGTTCATGAACATGCTGCGGGACGAGGAGAACGCCAACTACCGTTCCGTCATCAAGAGCACGCTCGAGTTCGATGCCGACGTGCTCAAACGCTACGTGAACTTCATGAGCAACCCGGACGAGCGCACGGCGGTCGATCAGTTCGGCACCGGCGACAAGTACTTCGGCGTGTGCACGTTGATGGCAACACTGCCGGGCCTGCCGATGTTCGGGCATGGGCAGATCGAGGGATTCTCGGAACGCTACGGTATGGAGTTCCGCCGTGCGGGGCGCCAGGAGATTCCGGATCAGGGACTCATCGAGCGGCACGAACGCGAGATCTTCCCGTTGCTCCACCGGCGGCATGTCTTCGCCGATGCCCGGAATTTTCGGCTGTTCGACTTCTTCACCGACGAAGGTCGCGTGAATGAAGACGTGTTCGCGTTCTCCAACGGGTCGGGCCTCGAGCACGGCCTCGTGCTCTATCACAATCGTTATGCGAGCACCGCCGGGTGGATCCGCACTTCGGCTGCCTTTGCCGTCAAGACCGGAGGCGATGCGAAAGTGACGCGCCAGCAGTCGCTCGGCGAGACGCTCGGCCTCACGCGGGCCGGGGACCGGTTCTGCGTATTCCGTGATCCGGTCGCGGGGCTCGACTACGTCCGTTCGTCACGGGAGATCCACGATCGCGGCCTCTACGCGCAGCTCGACGCCTACCGCTGCCAGGTGTTCCTCGGTTTCCGAGAGGTGTCGCACGACGCGCAGCATCCGTGGGCGGCCCTTGCCGCCGAACTCGGCGGGCGCGGAGTGCCCGACATCACGAACGAGCTCGAGGCGCTGCATCTGCGACCGGTGGTGATGCCATTTCGGGAACTCGTGAACGAGGGCGCGTTCCGCTGGCTGGTGGATGTACGCGATCGAACGCATGCCGCGGCCACCAGGACGACCAAGGCGTCTCTGTCGTCCAAGCCGAACCCGGCAACGGCCCCGGGGACCGGCAAGGCCGCACCTCCGTCCGTGACCGCCGGAGTGCCTGCATCCGATCCTGAGCGTGATGAGCTTTCGCGGTCGCGCAATGAAGTGGAGGACAAGTTCGCGAGGCTGATCACTGCAGTATGCCGCCGCGAAGGCACGGCGTTCGAGCCGGGCTCAGCACGAGACCTCGCGCGCCGGACCGGCGAGCAGCTCGATCGGGTGATGAATTCGGATCTTGCCGGCCACGAGGACGACTCCCTGGCGCCGGCGACGGTGCTCGGCTGGCTGTTCGCGCGGTCCGCCGAACGAATCCGCGCCGGGGCGTCAGGCGCGCCGCTCGGATTGCGCACCTATCGATGGGACCGGGAACTCGAAGCCACGATGGACGCGTTGGGGGCCGGTTCCCGGGAGGCCTCGCGTCGCGTGGACCTGATCGAAGCGCTGGTGATCCATGGCGATCGATTCGCAGAAGCGGCGGCGGATGCGTCGCGGGTTCCCGCATTCCTCGAGTCACTGTGGAGCGACGACGCCACTCGCCGCCTGTTGCGCATCAACCTGCACGAGAACGCTTGGTGGTTCCATCGCGAGTCCTTCGAGACGCTGGTGCGATGGCTGGTCTCGACCGGCGTACTCGAGGGTGCGGGAGAGGCCCCGTCCGATGAGTCAACCCGATTGCTTCGCCGCGCAGGCCTGGCGAAACTTGGCGCCGAATTGATCCGCTCCGCGGCCGCGGCGGGCTATCGCGTCGATCGTATGGCCCCGGGCATCGCGCGCTGATCCTCGAGGTTCGATTCCGGATACGACGAAACCGGAGGCGCAACGGAATGTGGGACTTTCCGCGTCCTCCGGTTTCGTTCTGTTTCAGGCCGACTTGCGGTTCGACATCAGGATGAAGGCTCCCGCCACGAGTGCGACTCCACCGATGATCGGGGGAAGCGGCAGTCGTTCCTTCTTGTCCACGGAAGCCTCGATCGGACCGAGATCGACGACCTTCTCGCGGCGCGTGTAACTGATGCCTCCATATACGAACGACAACGCACCCAGCACGATCAACAAGATGCCCAGCGGTTTCATGCTAACTCCTGCGAAGGGTGATCAGACGGGCCTGCGTCCCTGAATGACGCGTACCAGGACCGAGATGATGGCGAGCGCGAGAAGCAGATGAACGAGTCCGCCAAGCGTGTAGGACGTGACCATACCCAGCACCCACATCACGACCAGGATGACTGCGATCGTATACAGCATGGTGTCTCCTTTTTGCGGCCGGCTCGAGACCCTGCCGGGTGTTGCCGCCGCTGAGACCCGCGACCCCATCTGGGATCGCGGGAGGTTGAGTTAAACGATTCGACTGGGTCGTGAACTGGTGGCCGTATCTCCGAATTCGGTCGCCGCGGTCTCGGCGCCGTCGCGCACGCGCTGGAACGCCTTGCGACCGCTGTCGAGCGCCGACTTCGCATCGTCGGCGAGGTCGTGCATCTTCTCGCGCGCCTGACCCATGCCTTCACGAGCATCCTTGCCGAGACGGTTGGCGGTCTCACCCAGGCGCCGGCGCGTATCCGAGCCGCTCGCAGGAGCCATCAACAGGGCCAGTCCCGCACCGACCGCCAGACCGACGATGAATCCGGCGAACTGATTCGACGACCCACGCGCCACGTCATTCCACTCACGATCATTCATGATCACATTCCTCCGTTTGAGGTCGCCTGTCGGTGAGCGATCCGGTTCTGGAGGGACCTCATGAGTCGCGAGGATCCCGACCGGATTCCGTTCACCAGAGCTGCTGCCGTGCGGATGGGCGCCTCGATCTCATCCAGCACGGTGTGGGAGAGACGAACCGTTCGCTCACCCACGGATCCAATCTGCTCGCCTACGTTTTCGAAGCGAGTGACGATACGTGTGATATGGGGCATGACCGTTTCAACGGTGGAAACCATTCCGCGCACGTCGTCGGCCGTGTCTTCGACTTTCACCCGAATGACGCGCAGCGTGCGCCCCAATTCGGTCGCTGCCCGATCGAGGCGAAGCATGGTGCGTACGACGGCTATTGCGATCGCAACCACAGCAATCGTCGCAACGACGATGCAGGCCTGAATCAACACGGGCATAGGACATTCCTTTTCGCTGGGGTGTCATCCTCTGGCTCTGGCAACTGCTCACGCATTCGTGAGCGACGGCTGAGCAAAAGGCACCTCTCGTGCCAACGCGAAATCCGGTAAAACACGGGGAGTTGGCGCTTGAATCGATGATTTGGAGGGCGCTGAGGCTGTAACGGTTGCAGCCGAAGTGTAGTTGCTACATCGACTCACAACGTTCGGAAGGCGTCCTGTACACACGATTTCGTGACGTTCCGTCCGTCACGATTCATCGCAGGCGCGTCACCGACCTCAGCCCCAGAGAGACGAACATCCGGCGCAACGTTTCGTAGCGGACGGGCTTCGTGAGATGGGCATCGAAGCCGGCCGCAAGCGAGCGCTCGCGATCCCCGGTCTGTCCATAGCCGGTGAACGCGACGAGCGGGATCGAACTCAGCGCGGGATCGGCGCGAAACGCGCGCGCCACCGCGTAACCGTCCCACGCACCGGGGAGCCCGATGTCGCACAGCACGAGATCGGGCGTGAATTCGCGCGCCAGATCGAGCCCGGGACCGCCTTCGTTCGCGACCGCGACCTGATGATTCTCCAGTTCCAGCATGAGCCGCATGCTCATCGCGGCATCGGGGTTGTCCTCGATGAGCAGGATGCGCAGCGGACCGGCGACCGGTGAACGCGATTCGATTTCCACCCCAGCGTCACGTCCCGCAGCCAGCGGAAGACGCACCGTGAATTCCGAGCCGGTGCCGTCTCCTTCGCTATGCGCCTCGACCGTTCCCCCGTGCAGATCGACCATTGCCTTGACCACGGCGAGTCCGAGGCCGAGTCCGCCGCGCGAGCGATCCAGCCCCGCTTCGGCTTGACTGAAGGGTTCGAAAACGCGCTCCAGAACGTCGGCCGAGATTCCCACACCGGTGTCGCGAACGATGAGTACGGCGTCGTCGGGTTCATGACGCAGTTGGATCGTCACGCTGCCTCCGCGCTCGGTGAACTTGGCCGAGTTGTGCAGGAGGTTGCCCAGCACTTGCGAGATCCGTGTGGGATCTCCATCGATCATGACCGGACCCTCGGGGAGTTCCTGCACCACCGAGAGTCCTTTGGCCCGCATCAGCACCTGATGATGGACGATCTCCTGACGAATGAGCGCCACGAGGTCGACGCGCTCCTTCGATAGAACGATCCTGCCGCTCGCCGTGCGCGACACGTCCAGCAGGTCGTCCACGAGGCGGCTCAGATGTCCGACCTGGCGCTCCATGATCTGCCAAGCGTGCTCGATGTCCGCGAGAGTGGCGCTCGGCTGCCGGATGACCTGCATGCAGTTCACGATCGGAGCCAGCGGGTTGCGCAGTTCGTGTCCGAGGAGCGCGAGGAAGCCATCCTTGCGCCGGGCGATTTCATCGAACGCCGTTTCGGCGCGCTTGCGTTCGGTGATGTCACTGCACAGGCCCATCACGCGCTCGGGCTCGTCGTCGGCTCCGCGCAACAGGCGGCCGCGGGCCTCGAGCCACACGATCCGCCCTTCGGGATCGATGATCCGGTATTGAACCTGGCAGGGCACACCGGTGGCGGCGGTCTGACGGACGGTGTCGAGGACACGGGCCTCGTCGTCAGGATGGATACTCCTGCGAAAGTCTGCGAGCCGTCCGCCGAAGGTGCCCGAGGGACTGCCATGGATCTTCTCGAGGCTCCGCGACCACTCCACGCGGTCGGTGGCAAGATCCCACTCCCAGATTCCCATGCGCCCGCATTCGAGAGCGAGTGCGAGGCGTTCCTCGGTCTCACGCAGAGCCCGCTCCGCCACAGCAGGATCGGGTACGGACGACCCCGCGGGGCGGCCAGGGCCATCCTTTTCGGCGTCGAGGTGCCGGGTCGCGTTGCGTTCGAATGCCAAGGGTTCGATCCTTATCTCTTTCGGCCAGATCCTGTTATGGAGTTCCGGTCACGATCAGGTCGTCGCGAATCGCGCGCACGCCTTCGGTGCTTCTCGCCACCGTGAGCACCGCGTATCGATCGGCCCATGAATTCACCTTGCCGCTCACACGACCGACGCCGGCTTTGACGTCGACATCGATTCCCTGCGGGAAGCCGCTCGCAACGAGCCGTGACTGGACGATGCTCTCGAGCTCACGATCCTCGGCCCGGATGCGGCTGTGCTCGGTGGGAGCGACGATCCGCAGATCATTCTTCACGGACAGCACGCCCCCGGTGCCGCGCGCGGCGGCCGCCGCCGCATCGCGCGCGGCGAGGCTCGGAACGACGCCGAACAGCGTCACGCGGCCGCTCTCGGTGTCGACACTGATGTCGTTCGCGGGAACTTCGGGGTCTGCCATCAATTTCAAGCGGATCCTCGATGTGACCCATGCATCGTGAAGCGCGCGTGAAGCCGTGCCGCGAGGAGGAGCGTCGCCGTACCAGAGATCATTGTCCGCAAACGCTTCGGGGCTCTCGATCTCCGATGCGACACGCTGGACTCCGGGGACGCGCGACGTGAGTTCGAGCGCGCGCAGATGGTCGGAGAGCGTGTGAGCGTGACCGTGCAGGAGCACGACGCCGGCGTTCACCGACTTGACCGCGATGCTGCTGTTGGAAAGTGCCCGATCGCCTTTGAGCTTGACCGCTACGCGCTGGGTCAGCCGATCGTCGGCAACCTCGACGACACTTCTGCGGCTGGTGGGCACGACTTGAAGCAGATTGCGAACCGCGCGCACCCCGTTCACGCCGCGCGCGAGTCGTTCGGCGTCGAGGCGCTCGAGTTCGGTTCCGACCTTGCCGTGAAGCGTCACACGCCCATCGAACGTGTCGACATCGACACCGAGACCGCTCGGGAGCTGTGACAACAACGAGACCTTGACCATGCCCGTCAGCCAGGGATCGGGCGCCGCGCTCGTCACATCGGCAAACGTCAGCATCATCGCGGTCGTGACGATGCCGGCGAACACCGCTAGAAGTGGGGGAATTCTCGTGAGGTTCGGGAGTGAGGTCATGTACCAGCCTTCAGGTCGGCATGACATGGTTTTCCACAGCGTGGCCGTTGTAAGAAGAACCACGTAAATTGAGCAAATCCATCCAATTAGCCATTTCGGTGCCAGCACAGGGGGGGGCTGAACGTTTCCGGCAAGCTGTTGCGCGAATACTCTTTGACGCAATTCCTCAGACCAGGAGCCGGCCCCGGTCTGTGTCATGAAGGGACCGTCGTGAAGTTTGTGCAATAATTCGCTCGCCGCGAAGGATCTGCGCGTGCAGACCACGAAGGGGAGGATGGCGATGGACTTCGGATCGTTGATTCGGCCGCTCGCGTGGCTCGCCCTGGCGGCGTGTGTGGCTGCGCTGTGGATTTCGAGCGTGCGGCAGCGGCGGGAGCGCGAGGCGCTCGGCAAGCAGATCGACGAAATGCGTGCCGAGCTCCAGAGACTGGAACGCAGTGCGCGCTCGGTCTCACACGAGATGATGCAGCCGTTGGGTGCGATCACCAACTACGCCGAAATGATTCGTCTCCACTCAACGGGCGATGTTCGGGAGTATGCCTCGAGCATCCTCGAAGTCTCGGCTCGAACGGCCAAAGGCATTCGCGATCGCGGGCCTTCGCAGCGCGAGGGTAAGCTGGAAGCGTTCCGCGCCCCGCACGACGCGAACGTTGGAGAAAGTCCGGCGACCATCACCAGCGCTTGAACACGACCTCTGACCGAGACGAAATCAAACGCCGTGGGTCGGCTCGGCATCCCGCGCTTCGCCACCGGCGTACAGATTGATCCGGTTGTAGAGCGTCTTGAGGCTGATGCCGAGCATCGCCGACGCCTTGCGTTTGTCGCCGCCGCACGACTCGAGCGTCGAGAGGATCAGCCTGCGTTCGACTTCCGCGAGCGGGGTCCCAACGCGAATCGTCTGGACGGGTCCTGATTCCACTTCTGCGGTTGTGGGGCCGGATTCGCGCGCGAGACCCTCGAACTCCACGACCTCGTCGGCGAGGATGTATGCGCGATGGACCTCGTTCTTGAGCTCGCGAACGTTGCCCGGCCAGTGGTGCGTGGAAATCCGGGCCCGCGCCGCGGGGCTCAGGCGTTTCGAAGTTCCTTCGGCGCGATTGAGCTGATCGAGAAAGTACTCGGCCAGCACGATGATGTCCGCGCCGCGGTCGCGCAGCGGCGGAATCGAGATCGGAAACACGTTGAGACGGTAATAGAGGTCCGCGCGCAGCTTGCCGTCCGCCACCGCCTGATCCGGCGGCCGGTTGGTGGCGGCGATCACGCGCACATCGACCGGTACGAGGTCGCTTCCGCCGAGCCGCATCAGCGTTCCCGACTCCAGCACCCTCAGCAATTTCACCTGGAGTTCAATCGGCATCTCGGTGATCTCGTCGAGGAACATGGTGCCCCCCGAAGCCCGCTCGAAGTGCCCGCGCCGGAGCTGGTTGGCGCCCGTAAAGCTGCCGCGCTCGTGGCCGAAGAGTTCGCTCTCGATGAGCGTGGGCTGAATCGCACCGCAGTTGATCGGCAGGAACAGCTGCTTCTTGCGACGGCTCATTTCGTGAACGTTCTGCGCGACGAGTTCCTTGCCCGTGCCGCTCTCGCCGGTGATGAAAACCGAAGCGCTCGTGGGCCCGACTTTGCTGATGTGGTCGTAGACGCGCTGCATCGACTCCGAGGCCCCGATCAGGCCCCCGAACCTTCCGAGTTTGCGCAGTTCGCCACGCAAAGAACCGATTTCTTCCTTGAGTGCCCGGGTTCGCAGGACATTGGCGAGCACCGCCTTGAGCCGTGGAAAGTCGACCGGCTTGGTGAGGTAGTCGAGCGCGCCGCTGCGCAGCGCCTGCACGGCGGTGTCGAGACTCGCCTGTCCCGTCACGATCACGACGTCCGGGGAATAGCCTTCGGCGATGTCTCCAAACACATCGATGCCCTGGCCGTCCGGCAGTCCGAGGTCCGTGAGGATCAGCTCGGGCCTGGAACCCATGTGCTCGCGCGCCTCCGACATCGATCCCGCGGCGATGACTTCGAAGCCCTCGCTGCGCACGAGGTGGGCGAGGCTCGTCCTGAAGTCAGTGTCGTCGTCGATCACCAATGCACGGATCATGGGCGCTTTCTCTCGGGGTCGGTTCGGTGGTGGACGATGTGGAGTATGGGCACGGCTGCCCTTCTCGGCAAACCGGATCATCGGTTCGGGGATTCGTGTAGCGCGTACAAACGTTTGCACACTTTGCATCACGCTGACTCGAAGATGCGAGGCGTGAGTCGTTGCACCGCAAATGCTTGCAGTACCGGAACCCTTGGCATGAATCGCGCTCTGTCCAACACGATCGTCGGCAGATCGAGACTCGCATCCGCTCGCCCCTCGCCGGCACGAACACACCATGCAAAGGGACAACATGAACTCCAATCTCAAGAAAACGTTGAAGCAGGATTCGTCCCTCGTGGCCGCGGGTCGTTCGAACGGGCCGAGCCAGTCCCCTGCAATTTCTCGATCCGGACAGAAGTTGCGTGTAATAATCGCGGCCATCCCGTACCGTGTGCGCACCGACGAGGATCTCATGCGGTTTGCGGGTCGCGGTGACGAGTGCGCGTTCGATGAAATCGTTCGGCGGCACCGTGGCCGGATTTACGGGTTCGCATGTGGTGTGTTGGACGAGGCACGCGCGGCGTCGGTCATGAAAGTGGCTTTTGTTTCGGCCTACCGCGACCGGGAATCCAAAGATTCCATCGTCGATGTGAAGGCGTGGTTGTTGGTTCACGCGGCACGCGCGCTGATGCATGCAGTTCGCGATCGGCACGAGCAGCGCCTTCTCGAGCGATCGGCGCGCTGAGGCGGTCAGCGAATCGAGAATCGGCGAAGACTTCAGATGGAGTTGAGACCATCGAACGCTCCATGAATTCATCGCCGTACTGGATCGCCGCGATCCTGCTCGCCGCCGGGCTCTCCACGGGCTCCACTGCCGAAGCCGCAGGTTCTCTCTCCGCCGCCGAACGCCGGATGGTCGACGTCGTCGACCGAGCTACACCCGACGCGCTCGCACTGCTCGAACGCACCGTCAACGTAAACAGCGGCACCATGAACTTCGACGGTGTACGGGAAGTCGGCCAGCTGTTCCGCTCCGAGTTCAAGGCGCTCGGCTTCAACGTTCGATGGGCCGACGGCGCCGAGTGGGGACGCGCCGGCCATCTGATCGCCGAGCGTCCCGGACGCGGCCCTCATGTCCTGCTGATCGGACATCTGGACACGGTGTTCGAGCCCGACAGCCCGTTCCAGCGCTACCAGCGCCTCGACGACTCCACGGCCCGAGGTCCCGGTGTCTGCGACATGAAGGGCGGCAATATCGTCATGCTGCTTGCGCTGCGCGCGCTGAGGGAGACCGGTGCGCTCGATCGGCTGCAGATCACCGTCGTGCTGAGCGGGGACGAAGAAAACGCCGGCTCACCGCTCACACTCGCGCGCCGCGATCTCGTGGCGGCGGCAATGGCCGCGGATATCGCGATCGGCTTCGAAGATGGAGCCGGCGACCCCCGCATGGCGGTGGTGAGCCGCCGCAGTGCCTCGAGCTGGACGTTGCGAACCTCAGGCAAGCCTTCGCACTCGTCGCAGATCTTCCGTCCCGACATCGGCAGCGGTGCGATCTTCGAGGCCGCTCGCATCCTCCAGTCGTTCCGGGATTCGCTCACGCGCGAACCGTATCTCACGTTCAATCCAGGCGTGATCGTCGGAGGGACGTCGGCGTCGCTCGAATCGCGCTCCGGTCGCGGCACGGCGTTCGGCAAGAACAACGTGATCGCCGAGAGCACGCTCGTGTCCGGCGATCTCCGCGCGCTGTCGATCGAACAGCGCGAACGGGCCAAGGCCGTGATGCAACGCATCGCTGCCGCCCACTTGCCCCAGGGCGGCGCCGAGCTTCGATTCAACGACATGTATCCACCGCTTGCACCGGCAGAGGGCAATCGCCGGCTGCTCGCGATGTTCGACCGTGCGAGCCAGGATCTCGGATTCGGTACCGTGTCGGCGGTCGATCCCGCGCGCGCGGGAGCTGCCGACGTTTCGTTCACCGAAGGGCATGTCGAAATGGCGATGGACGGTGTCGGACTCATGGGCGGGGGCGGCCACACCGTCGAAGAGACCGCCGATCTGCGCACGCTGGGCAGCCAGGCGAAGCGCATGGCGGTGACGCTGGGCCGGCTGGCGGGGCGCTCGATGGCGGAAGTGCGCTGAGATCCTATCGGCCTCCGCACCCGGCGGTGGCCGTGACGATCGACGCTCTGGTCGCCTTCATCGAAACTCCGTTGAGACGCGCCGCTGGCGCCAGAAGCGCGAGTCGCCTTATGCTCGTGTTCGCCATGATGCCGCTGATGCTGGTCCTCGTCCTGAGCACGCCTGCGCCGCTCGCGCAGGCTACGCCCGCCGCGACCGCGGCCGCCGATTCGCTCGGCGCGCTGATCGGACCGCCGTCGTCGCGATTCACCTGAGAGCCGGTTTCGGTCCCGTTGGGACCGGTCATCGATGCCGACTGGGCGCTGTTCCATCTTCAGCGTGCGCTGTGGGACCCGGTCGATCCGCGCAAGCTCGGATCGCTCAGCCGTGATCTCCAGTTTCGCGTGAACGGAGAGGTCTATCGATTCTCGAGCGAGAGCACGCTCCAGCGATTCATGAAGACACCCGCGCTGTGGACCGGATTCGTGCGCGACCCGGTGACGGGCCGGCGCTTTCGCCCCTCGGCGCGATCACCCGAAGTGTGGTGGGTCGGCGGACCTTATTTCTTCGAGAGCGAAGAAACCAAATCCACGTTCATCGAGGATCCGAAGCGTTTCGAGGTGATCCGCCGGATGTAGCGCCGTGCGTCAGCGCTGCGCGAGCACGTCGGATTCCCAGCCGGCCAGACGCGCCCGCACGATGTAGCGGCGCGGGGCGGGTCCCAGGGTCCCGAACGGATAGCAGGTCACCAGTGTGAGCGAGGGACTTCGCGTGGGGCGCATCACTTCGACCGCGTCGGCATCCACCACCTGCGTCTGTTCGATCTGGTAGCGATAAGTCCGGGCCCGCGTCTGCAGCCGCACGATATCGCCGCGCCGCAACTTGCCGAGCCCTTTGAAGTACGTGTCGCGATGGGCAGCGAGCACCACGTTGCCGGGTTCGCCCGGAAGCGCCGACGTCGGAATGTGGCCGACAGCCCGGCGCAGAGTCGGTACGGACACGCCCTCGGCGATCAGCGTCGAGGAGTTGAGCCGCGGGATCAGGATGCGCCCGACAATCTCATGCTCAAAATTCCGGTGCGGGCGATCGCCGGGAAGTGAGTCCACGACGGCGGCCGCCCAAGTCTGGAACGCGCGGGCCTCCTGGGTCACCATCCACCAGCGTCCGAGCATGAGCACGCCGACGAGCAGGAGCAATCTCTCGATCACTCCTGTCGCCGGCCCGTTCCACAGTTTCACCGGTGATTCCTTACGAAGCGTTGCGCCGGCGACGGATCGAAAGCGCAATGGCTCCGGCGATCGAAGCCGCTCCGAGGGTCAGCAACAGCGGCAGTTCGCTCGCCGTCTGCGGGAGCCGGTCGGCACGGTCGGCATCACCCGACACGAGAACGTTGTCGGTCGCGGTTGCAGGCGTCGCTTCGGTCTCGACCGGCGTCGAGGTCGTCGTGACGTCGGTTGCGGTCGTCGTGGTGGTGGTCTGCATCGTCACGGGTTCGGTGATCGTGGTCTGTTCGGTGACGTACGTCTGCGAGGCCGGCTCGGTGGTCATCGACTGGGACGTGCGCATGTCCTGGATGGCCCGCCAGTCGTTGCTACCCGGCAGGATCGGCGTCACGCGGTTCGCGAAGTGCATTCCGTTGTCGAGAATCCTGAAGTCGATCCGGACCGGCGTGCCGCTCTGGAGTTCTCGCGGCATCACTGTGCGCGAGTCGAATTCGAACGTCATCGCCTCAGCGCTCGGAACATCGACGCGCAGCGTGTGCGTTCCCACTTCGGAGGCGTAGCCGAGCACGACCGGCTCCACGCGCTTGATCGGTGTCACGGGCTGAAGATTGACGACTTCTGCAAATGAGGGCGCTGCACAGAAAACTGCCAGAACGCCCGCCACGGCGAGGGTAATGCGGGACATGTTTGCCTCCTCGAGTTGATGACCAGTGATTCGAACGGCCGACGCCGCGATCGAGTGCTTCGAGAGTCCGCGCTTCTGATTCTCCTGAGCAACCTTCGTGTAGTTTCTTCCAGTGCGGATGCTCGGACTCTACATCGCAGACTCCCGTGCCCCCGGCCGCACACGCTCCTGCAAGCAGTTACGCGTGGCCTTCAGCCAGGCTATCGGTTCCGCAACCTGCCTCTGCAAGGGTCGCGCCGCGAACATGGTGCGCTGCGCGTGCCGGTCCGCTAAGGTCGCGGCCCATGCTTCGTATCGTTCTCACCACCATCGGAACCCTCGGCGACCTCCATCCTTATGTCGCGCTCGCTCGCGAGCTCGCCGTCCGAGGCCACCGTCCCGTGATCGCGACCCATTCCATATACCAGGCTCGCGTCGAGGAAGCGGGGCTTGAGTTCCGGCCCGTGCGGCCCGACCTCACGGAGTTCGGCGATCTGCCAACCGTCATGCGGCGCGCGATGGATCCGGACCGGGGGAGCGAATACGTCGCCCGGCACATGGTGCTGCCGTTCGTGCGCCAGTCCTATGAGGATCTGAGCGACGCGTGCGCCGGCGCGGACGCGATCGTGGGGCACATGCTCACGTTCGCCGCCCCGATCGTGGCCGAGAAGTTTGGAATCCCGCGCGTCCACACCATGCTGCAACCGATGACGCTGTTCTCCTCCTATGATCCGCCGCGCGTGCCGGCGTTCTCCGCGATCCCCTGGACCTATCGCCTGGGTCCCGGCGTATGGAACGTGCTGTGGAAGATGGCGCGCCTGGCGACACGCCACTGGGCGCGTTCGGTCGACGAGGCGCGCGCGGCGGCGGGGCTTCCGCCATCACCCGCGCATCCGCTCATCGATGGCTACTCGCCGCTTCTCAACCTGGCGCTGTTCTCGCCTGTATTCGCCCCGCCGCAACCCGACTGGCCGGCGAACACGATCGCCACCGGGTTTCCACTTTACGACCGCGACGAAAAAGGCGGAGGCATGTCGGCGGCACTCGAAGCATTCCTTAACGCGGGATCTGCGCCGGTGGTGTTCACGCTCGGGTCATCGGGCGTGTGGGACGCGGGAGAGTTCTTCGGTTCGGCCGCCGCAGCCGCGCGCGCGCTTGGCGTGAGGGCCGTGCTGCTCACCGGCCCCGACACGGGCAACCTGCCGGCCTCACTGCCCGATGGCGTGGTGGCCGTCGACTATGCGCCGCACTCGGAACTGTTCGCGCGCGCCGCGGCGATCGTCCATCAGGGCGGCATCGGAACCACCGGGCAGGCGCTGCGCTCGGGCCGCCCGAGCCTGATCGTGCCCTTCAGCCACGATCAGCCCGACAATGCATGGCGGTGCTCGCATCTCGGAGTCGCGCGCATCCTCGGCCGCAAGGCAGCGAGCGCGGGAGCCATGCAGCGTGAACTCGGACTGCTGATGAGCGACGACGGAATGCGCGCGCGCGCGGCCAGTGTGGGCGAACAGGTGCGCGCCGAGCATGGAACGAGCACCGCCGTCGACGCCATCGCAGCGGTGCTCGTTCCCTGATCCACGCGTGCTCAGCGCACGCGCACCATTCGGCCGCTCACCGACTCGCCGCCTTGCTGGAGCCGCATCATATAGACCCCCGCCGGGAGCCGGTCGAGTTCGCCGATCCGCAGCGAGTGCGTGCCGGGTCCGAGCGCACCGACCTCGCGCGTGACCACGCGCCGTCCCGCGATGTCGATCACCTCGAGGCGCGCGGGGGCGCGCCGCGGAAGGCTCAGGACCACGAGCGCTCCGGCGACGGCCGGATGCGGCCGCATGCCCGCGAGTGCCAGCCGGTGCCGGGTCGGCACGTCCACCCACGTCTCGACATGCACGCGTCCCGTGTCGTCCGCCAGCCGATAACCGTAGCGCGAACCCGCGACGATCGCTCGATCCGTCCACGCCATCACGCTCGATCCGTCGCGTGTGATCGTGGCCTGCGTGGTCCAGCCGGTTCCCGGCTCTGCGCGCTGAACGCGTGCGCTCGTGAACGAGGGCGCATACCACGCCAACTCGACCGCTTCCGGCGTGGAGGTCGCACCGATGAGCGAGGCGAGGGTCGAAGTCGGTTTGTCGCACAACGAATTCAGGCCGGCGAGGCATGCGGCGATCACGTTGTAAGCCGATTGCACGTCCGGATCCGCCAGCGAACGCGACTCCAGACTGATCATCATCTGATCGACGCTTGAGACCGCGGGCAGCCCCCAATCGAACCGGATGTGATCGCCCGGATCGATCACCGAGTCCGGAGTCCGCAGCTTGGCCGCGAGCGCGTAGAGAACCGGGAACAATCCGTGGTTGAGCTGATCGTCGAGTTCGAACGACGGATCTGGGAAACCGGTGTAGTCGTGATCGAGCAGCATCAGATACTCGCGCGAGCCGACCGGAGAGTCGTCCGGCGCCCACGTCGAGTCGAATGTCGCGGGCTGAAGCGCGGACGGCAGGATCGTCCCGTCATCGTCGGTGAGGACGCGCTCGACGAACGCGGCGTCGAGCGCAACACCCCGATCGACATCCCAAACCTGAAACACGACGTCGCGAAAACCGGCATACGTGTATCGCCGACCGAGCGGCGGCGCGGTACCGTCCGACGCCCGCTCATGGCGCAGATAGCGATAGGCCTTCTGCGGAATGTTGGTGAAGCGCAACTCGAGCGACCGGAACGGACCGGGGTTCGTGTTCGGGTCGAGCGTGCTGCCGAGGAAGTCGATGCCGTATCCCGCGCCACCGCCGAATTGCGCCAGCCCGAAGTCGACGCCCTCCAGCGCGCGCGGATGGTCGAAGTTCGCATTCACATAGGTGACCGCCGTCAGGAATGAATCGCGAAAGCCGGGACGAATGAGGTCGGCAATTGTGGAGCCCTGGACGCCCGGGCAATTCACCGGCGTCTGCGGGCTCATGAGGATCGGATTGCCTTCGACATCGTCGATGCCGAGCCGAGCGGCCATCACATTGGCGAGCAGTGCCGCGTACTCACGCTTCGCCTGGCTGCGGAGATCCGATCCCGACGACTGGAGCGTCGTGCAGAACTCCTCAGCGTTGTTGTTCCAGTCGAAGAAGGAAGACTGCGCATCGGCCTGCTGCGTGATCCCCTGAATCTGCGACAGGTCGATGCCGCCTCCGGCGCACTGGTCCTGCCAGAATACGAGGGGGCGGCCGCACACCGTCGCCGCGACGCACGGCGTCTCGGGATCGGGTTGCAGCACCGCGAATCCGCCGGCGAAGGACTGCTGCGCGAAGTCCGCGTTGCAACGCAGGTCGCTGATCCCCGCGAGCAGGTTCAGGTCCTGCCCAGCCACGATCGCCATCGTGAACGCGGCCGTATCGCCGGGCGACATCTGCGGCAGCAGCGCGGCGACGAGCATGCGTTTGTCCAGCGGCACATCGTCGAGCCAGCCGGCACCGGTGACCGGATCGCCCGAGTACATGTATCGAGTCTCAGTCTGAGTGATCGGATCGATGATCGGCGCACCGTCGGCATCAAGCCCCTTCAGATAGTTCATCGACTCGCCGGCGTCGGAAGGATCGGTTCCGTTGATGTAGCGCGTGAACGCGTGCATCGGCCGGTCGAGCAGGCGGATCCCGATCGCGGGCGGGTTCGATCCGTAGAGGTCGTCCGCATCGTCGGCGTTGTACGCGACGCCCATGTTGCGCGCGACATCGCTGCCCACGAGATCGTCGGTGGATCCTCCGATGTCGGGATCGGTCCAGATGCCCGGACGCAGGACTCCTAGTACGGAGGTGCCCCGATGAATCAATCGGTATCGCACGAAGACGGCATCCGCGATCGGCCCGGGACGATCGAACGCGAACGTCGTCTGCTGGACCTCGACGCCGAGCGGCGTCGTCCGTCCGGCATTGTTGTTGTGAAGCGCCGGGTCGGAGTCGTTGTACACGCTCCACAGCATCTGATCACCCGAGACATCCGGTCCCGGAACGTCGACCGAGTCGTCGGGTGCCGGTGTCGAGGTCTGTGGCAATCGATAGATGCGAACCGGTGCGCCCCGCGATGCTGCCCCGGCGAGGTACTCGCTCCATGAATGGTGCGCGAGAGGGTCGAGCGTCGGGTCGGCGAGGAGTTCCGCCGGAGTGCGATCTACATGCGCCGAGTCCGAATCGATGCCGGTCCAGCGCTTCACCTTGTACACGATGAGATCCGGATGATTCGGGTCCTCGGGAATACCCGGCGCGAGGACGCGGCCGGGGCCGTACTCGGAGGAGTATTCCGCGACG
Organism: Candidatus Eiseniibacteriota bacterium; assembly: GCA_031364845.1. Classification (GTDB taxonomy): domain Bacteria; phylum Eisenbacteria; class RBG-16-71-46; order RBG-16-71-46; family RBG-16-71-46; genus JANLWX01. The sequence goes on along the minus strand of JANLWX010000156.1, from coordinate 26,296 downwards.
GTCACGCGCGTCGGGTTCTCGACCCCGAGCCACAGGCCGCCCGCGAACAGGGCCGTCGTCGGATCGCCCTTGGGGTAGTAGAGACCCGACGCGAACCCATTCACGTCGAACCCGAACCATCCGACATTCGTGACCACCATGTTGATGCGATTGATGTCGATCTTGCGCGAGCCGTCGATCAGGTGGGTGCGCGTGGGAACGGCGCGGGCTCCGTTCGCGGAAGTTCGGGGGCCGGCAGCGGCAAAGGAACACGCGGCGGCGGTCACGAGGGCGCTCACCAACACGATCGAGCGAAACGAAAGCGGACGATTCATACACGGCCTCCGGAGGAGGGAACAGGGCCCGGATCTCGCGATCGACCGCAATCGTATCAGGACGGCAACCGGCGGAAACAGAATTGTTGCCGTCGGCCGCCACCGCGGGCGTCAAATCAGCCCGGTTCTTTCGCGGTGCGGGACTCGAGTTCCCGGACGCGCTGGTCGAGGCGGGTGACTGCGGCCTTGAGTTCGCGGATTTCTGCCGCAAGGGTTTCGATCATCCCGTGGGCCACGGGTCCGAGGAGTGTTTCGGCGGAGGCTCGCGGCGGCACCCCCGAAACCGGTGACATCGCGCGCGCAGGCGTCTCACGCGACTCATCGACGTGGACATCGTGAGCGACGTGTCCCGAGTAGCGGGCCCGCAGTGCCGCCAGTTCGGGCTCTTTATAGAGATTGTGCGAAACGATCTGCCCGCGGCCCGGAGCCGTCAGCTCGATCATCAATCCGCGCGCGACAAGACCTTCGACGATCGGTTTGAGTTCGACGAGATCCGCGATCGGTTCCATGCGCGCGGCGCGCCCGCGGAGATCGCCGATCGACTGGTCCCCGCGCAGCAGCAACTCGGTCATCACGGCCATTTCCTTGCGATCCACGCCGAGCCACGCGTAGGCATGATGGCGATACTTGACCGCGCGACTGACGATCGGGGCCTCGCTCGCGGCGCCCAGCGCTTCGAGGTCGTTGAGCGCGAGCACGACGTCGTTGTCATCGAGCGTGGTGAGCGGCTCGCGGTTGTTCTTCTGATTGCAGCCCGCGACGATCGCGTTGACCGTCATCGGATAGGCGGCAGGAGTCGTCTTCGCCTTCTCGATCAGGACACCCAGCACACGGCGGAGGTTCGGAGCGAGCGGCTTCCAATTCGCGGAGGGAGCATCTCCCGGAGGCGATGAGAGCGTCATGACACGAAGGCCTCATGAATAGGTGGAACGGGTTTGTGGACGATCGAAGCGTGACGACCGGCGACCGTCATGGCCGGGTTCGCGTGGAGTCGGACGCCGCCTTGGGCAACAGCCGCGTCATGCCTGCTTCGGGCATGAAGACGTACACGGGCAACTCGGAGTGTCGGTTGATCTCCCCGGCGATCGTCTCGGACGTCATCCGGTCGAGATCGGCGCGCGTCGCGGGACGAAGTGATGCCGCGCGCGCGCGAAGCGCCGACTCCGGAGCCGGATCGAAGCCATGGCGCTCTTCGAAGCGCTGCCGTGGCCACCGATGCGTGAACAGCAGCGGGTTCATCACTTCGAGTCCGGGCTTCTCGCCGTCCAGTATCTGGTAGGCGCGCAACCGCCACGCCATGTCGTGGTTCCACACGACGAAACCGCGCTCGGCGGGGATCGAGGTCCACAGCCGGCGCAGCATCCGATCGATGCGCCCGATCGCGGCCGGTTGATCGAGGCCTTCGCGAATCGATGCGATCGACGGAATCGCAACCGCGAGCAGCGCGATGCCGAAGGCAACCCACGCGTGGCGCCGCAGCGGCTTCCATGCTGCGCACGCCGCCGGCAAGGTGATCAGCGCCAGCGCGAGCGGTGCCAGGAAGTAGCTGGTGGGATCGGCGACGCCGTAGGAAGCTGCATACGCGAGGTTGGCGACGACCGCCCCCGCGAGCGCGTAACGAAGGCCGCGCGGCCACGCACCCGCGCGCCACACCCACACCGCCATCACGACGAGCGATGGCGCGAGCCACGGCACGATCGCGGTCGCGAGCATCCGCGCCTGCGCGCCGCCGGGTGAGAACTGCCCGAGGTACGCACGGTACTCGGCACCGGTCAGATGCCGGAACACCGACGCGAAACTGGGAGCGAGCACTTCCCATTGAACTCCAGCCGGGTTGAACGCGCGCCAGAAGATGTAGGTGTACGAAAGGAGTGGAACCGCCGCGCAGGCGAGTGCGATCATTCCATGACGCCACGAAACGTGCTGCTTCACCCGAAGCGCAAGCACCATCGCGATCGAAAACGGCACGATCGTCAGCACCGACGTCACGTGGTGCGCGAGCCCGAGCCCCGCCACGAAGCCCCAAATCGCGGCGCGACGGACGGTGCGACCATCGTCGGGACGATCCGCCGCGAACCACGCGTCGACCAGAACCCATGCCGCGACAGCCGTCCACGCAAGATGCCAGCTGTTCACCTCCGCGAACGTGGCTTCGGCGATCCACGCCGGATTCAGACCGAATGCCGCCGCCGGCAGCAGTGCGCCCAGTGCGGCCGTGCGCGAGGACACCCCGGCACGCTGCAGGAGCCGGGCGGCAGTCGCATGCAACAGCGCGATCGCGACCGCGGCGCCGAGCGCGCTGAATGCGTTGGCCGCCCACGCCCACGATGCGCCGAGCGCGTGCATCAGCCGAACGAACAGAGAACCGGTGAGTGTGTATAGAGGATAGCCGGTCGGATGCGCCACGCCGGTGGTGGCGAGCACGAGCGTCAACTCGCTCGCGTCCTTGTTGCCGTAGACACCCGGTGACATCGCCAGATAGAGCAGCAGTGCCACCGCACCCACGGCGAGCGAAGTCCAGGGGGACGCTTCGCCCTGCGCGGCCGCTCGTGGAGGCGAAGCCGGACGCGTCGCCTTAGAAATCTTCGAGGGTTTGGGCAAAGAGTGTGTCCGGGACGAGGGCCACTATCGGCGCCGTCAATGGTTCGGGAATGTCAGGATCGACACGCAACACCACATCCAGAACTCGGCATGGTCGGTCAATCGGCGTTGCGCATCAAGCCGGGTGCAGCTCCGCCTGATTCCTGCCAGATCGTGTCGCGCTACTGACAGCGTGGCAGCCGGTTCACTTTGGATGATCGCTTGGGGCCGCCCTCGATCGCGTCGCAAGCCGATCCGGCGCGGGTTCGCCGGGACCGAGCAACCTGTGAGTCCCCGGAACGCTTCATGCCTGTATGCGTCGGCGGCCCACGGCGCGCGCACGCAACGTCGCGGACGCGGGGCGCGAGGCAGCCGATCTCGACAGGAGCCGGCCATGTCGCACTCACTCTATGGCTTCATGCCCTATGGGGCGCCGGACCTGATCAGCAGCGCGACCAGCCGCATGTTCCGGGCGACGATGTCGAGCATGGTCTTGTGGATGATCGTGTTCGCGGCGGTGCTCGGCGCGATGATTCTCCGCCCACGCACCATGGAACTCGAGACGCGGGTGTTCGTTCCGTATCGCGAGATCGCGGCACCTCCGCCTTTGCGGGACAACATCGCGCCGCCCGTCATCGCGGTGATGCCATCGGCCGCGACTCCCGCCATCGGCATGCCGGTTCCGGTGCCCGATACCGAAGCACCCGCCGAGCAGACGATCGCGAGCCAGCAGGAAATCTCGTCCGCGAGCGGTTCGGGCCCTGCGGGGGGAATCGGCGAGATCGTCATCGAGCCTCCGAGCGGGGACGAGTTGCCGCAACTCGGGGAATACGTTTACGCGGACGAACTGCCGGTGCTGGTCAAGGATGTGCCGCCGCACTACCCGGAGATCGCGCGCCAGGCCGAGCTCGAAGGTGACGTGCTGTTACGGGTGCTCATCGGCAAGGATGGCCGTGTCGCCAAGGTGCACGTCGACACCTCGATTCCCATGCTCGACGCCGCCGCGGTCGATGCCGCGCGGATGTGGGTCTTCACTCCGGCGCTCAGCAACAACCGGCCGGTCGCAGTGTGGATCACGCGGCTGCTGAAGTTCCGTCTCACCGCGGCGCCAGCGCTGTGAGCGGTTGCTGCTCAAAGCGGGGGCACAGCTGATGCAAGGATTCAACCCGTCGCGGGCGCTGATGGACATCGACAAGGATGCATCGGGCGCAGCACACGGCCCGGTCCGCGACACCACACGCGTTCGGTCACGGTAAGGCGACCGAGCGCCCACACCGGAGGGGGCGATGGGAGTCAATGTTCGGTTGCAGAGGGTGTTCGATCAGACGTGGTCGAGCTATGCGGTGCTTCCCCACACGGAAGCGTACACCGCGCCCGACGTGGCGCAGAGCGCACGGGTTCGTGGCTGGCAGCTGGCGAAAGTGGTGGTGGTGCGGGACGGCGAAGGGAAGGACTTCATGGTCGTGCTCCCGGCCACGCGGAATTTCGATTTCCATGTGCTGCACGAGGTGACGGGTCGTGAGGCGATGCGGCTCGAGGACGAGCAGGAACTGGAGCGACTGTTCCCCGATTGCGAGGTCGGCGCCATGCCTCCGTTCGGCGCGTTGTACGGGATGCCGATGTACGTCGATCCCTGCCTGCTCAAGGAAGGCGACATTTTCTTCCAGGCCGGGAACCATCATGAAGTGGTCCTGATGCGCGTCGAGGAGTACGAGAAGGTCGCGCGGCCGTTCTACACGGGGACGTGCCTCCATCGCGAGGGCCGCGTAGCCAGCACGAACGCGACCGGCACGCCGGTCTTCGCCCGGCGGGAACGTCTCGGGTATGTACGGTCGCGTGAAATGGTGAGATGACGGGGGGCGAGGAGTCGTCGCGAAGCAGCGCGCCGATCACTTCGAGTCCGTCCGGTGAGTGGTCGCGGCGTCCCCGATTCCGGCCGATAGCGGGTCGCGGGGGCGTCGCGGCCGTTTTGATCGCACTCGTCATCGGTGCGTCGTTGCTGACGATCGGCGATCCCGCGCTGTCGCGGGTCGCGATGATCAGCGGCGTGACGCTGGTGCTGTTCCTGAGCGAAATCGTTCCGCCTTACGCGACGACACTCGCTCTGGTGGCCGCGATCCCCCTCGTGCTGGGAAGCGCGCACGCGGACTACCGCCTCGCTCACGTGCTGTCGTGGGCCGCGGATCCGGTGCTGGGACTGTTCTTCGGCGGGCTCGCATTGGGGGCGGCCGCATCGCGGCACGGGATCGACCGCTATGTCGCGGGGCGCGCGCTCGCGTTTTCGCACCACCGCCGCCGCCGGCTGCTCGCCGTGGTGATCGTTGCGACGGCAGCGATGTCGATGTGGATCTCGAACATCGCAGCGGCAGCGCTGATTCTGGCAGCACTTAGGCCCCATCTGCATCAGGGCGAACGCACCGAACCGTTCCGGCGCGCGCTCCTGGTCGGGGTCGCCATGGGGGCGAACTTCGGCGGAATGGCGACGCCGATCGGGACCGGACCCAACGCGATCGCGATCGCGAGCCTCGAAGCATGGACGAGGGTGACCTTCATCCAGTGGATGGGATTCGCATTGCCGCTCACCATGGGCATGCTCGTGCTCGGATATTTCCTGATCGCGCGCGTCTATCGAGTCGAGGGTGGCTACCAACCGGTGGACCTCGACCGCACACCCCTCAGCGGTCGCGGACGCGGACTCGTGCTCCTGTTCGCTTGCGCGATCGCAGCGTGGATCTCCGAGCCGTTCCACGGCGTCACGGCGCCGGTGATCGGCCTTGCCGTTGCGGCGGTGTTGTTCGCCGGCGGCTGGCTCCAGCGCGAGGACCTCGGCAAGCTCGACTGGCCGGTTCTGCTCCTGATCGCCGGCGGTATCGTGCTCGGCCGGCTGATCGAACGCTCGGGGTTGTTCGAGAACATCGCGCGCTCCGCGATCGTTGGAGACCTGCCGGTCGCATTGGAGGTCACCACGCTGGTGCTGGTGGCGGCATTGATGGGTGCGGTCATGAGCAACACCGCGAGTGCGGCGATCCTGATTCCGCTGGCGCTCGCACTCGGACTGCCCCGCTCGACCGCGATTCTGGTGGCGCTCGGCACATCGTTCGGCGTTCTGTTCACCATCAGCTCGCCTCCCAATGCAATGGCGTACGGCGAGGGCGGGCTCGATGCGCGCGACCTGCTTCGGGTCGGGCTTCCGCTCATGCTGATCGGCTGCCTCCTGATCGGGCTCACGGGGCCGATGGTGCTGAGCTGGATCGGGATTCCCTGAACGCGGTGAAGCGGCGTTCGCGTCGGGGATCGTAGTCTGTTAGTCCTTATCCATCATGGTCGAACCGTCTCGCAATCCCACGACGCCGAGGCCGCTCCAGATCTCGGGAGCGGGTGGCCCGATCGACTTCGAGCGGATCCGGGACCTGCTTCCGGCGCTCATCGATTCGCTGGCCGATGCGGTGCTCGTCGTCGACCGCGATCGCGTGGTGGTTGCGGCCAACCGCCGCTACCTCGAAGCATTCGGATCCGGCTCGGGCCACGTCGCCAGCCGCAAGTGCACGGACACCTTGCGCTGCCCCGAAGTGGATGCGGCCGGCGGCGACTGTCCCGCGTGTGCGGTGTTCCGACTGCAAATTCCTCAGCGCTTCATCCGAACCGTCGCGGACAAGTCGGGGACATTGAGGCGCTGGGAAGCGACGTTCACCCCGGTCCTCGATCGCACGCAGGCCGTGAGTCACGTAGTCGAAGTATGGCGCGAAATCACCGAGCGCACGCAACTCGAACTTCAGCTCGCCCAGAGCGAGCGGCTCGCCGCGACCGGCATCCTGGCTGCGGGTGTGGCGCACGAGATCAACAATCCGTTGGCTTCGATCCTCGCCGGAGTCGAATCGCTGGGGCGCTGGATCGAGCGGCGGGAGTTCGACGCGGCGGGAGTGCAGGAGGCGGCCGAGACCGTCAACACGCTGAGCCGCGAAATCGACCGCTGCCGCATCACTACCGACAAACTCCGGCTGCTTGGCCGTTCGTACGAGGCCACTCCGACCTGGGTCGATCTGAACGCCGCCGTGCTGGACTCACTCTCGTTGCTCCGCTACGAGATGCGCCGGCGCGGGATCGAAGCGGTGGAACATCTCGATCCGGCGCTGCCGCAGATCTGGGCGCGTGAAGCCGGAATGCGCGGCGTGTGCATGAACCTCATGCTGAACGCGGTGCAGGCCATGGATGGGAACGGGCGTCTCGAGATCACCACGCGAAAGGTTGCGGATCAGATCGTGCTCGAGGTCGGCGATACCGGTCCCGGCATTCCGCCCCAGAACATCGATCGGATCTGGAATCCGTTCTTCACCACCAAGGGCTCCGGTCAGGGCACCGGCCTCGGGTTGCCGATCACGAACCGCATCGTGGATCGCCACGGTGGACGCATCAAGGTCGAGAGCACACCGGGACAGGGTGCCCGTTTCATCGTCGAGCTGCCCGTGCAGGGACCCGGAGGGGAATCGTGAGCGAACGGCGGCTGCTGCTCGTCGACGACGAGGAATCATTCCGCAAGCTGACCGGCCGTGAGCTCGGCCGCTCGGGAATTCAGGTGACCGGCGTGGGAACACTGGCCGAGGCGCGTCAGGCCATCGCCGAAACGAATTTCGAAGCGGTGCTGCTCGACATGCGGCTGCCGGATGGCAGCGGCCTCGATCTGCTGACCGAGATCAAGGAGAACCACCCCGCGACCGAAGTGATCCTCCTCACCGCATTCGGAACCATGCCCGAGGCGATCCAGGCCATGAAGCATGGGGCCTACGACTTCCTCGCCAAGCCCTGCAAACTCGCGGAACTCGAAGCGGTGCTCGACAAGGCCATGGAAAAGCGGACGCTCGAGCGTTCGAACGTCGCGCTGCGCCGCGACGTCGATCGCATGAGCCCGAGCGACACCTTCATCGGAGCGTCCTCCGAGATCCAGGAACTCCTGCGACTGCTCGGTCGCGTCGCGACGACCGACTCGACGGTGCTCGTCCGCGGAGAGAGCGGAGTGGGCAAGGAGTTGATCGCGCGCGCCGTGCATCGCCAGAGCCGTCGCGCTCATCAACCGTTCGTGGTGGTCGATTGCGCGGCGTTGCACGAGAACCTGCTGCAGAGCGAACTGTTCGGGCACGAGAAGGGCGCCTACACGGGGGCCATCCGCCTCAAGCACGGGCTGTTCGAAGTCGCTGATCGCGGCACGATCTTCCTGGACGAGATCGGGGAGATCACCCCGCCGCTACAGGTCAAGCTGCTGCGCGTGATCGAGAACGGCACGTTCCGCCGCGTCGGGGGAAATGTCGACATCAAGGTCGACGTGCGCCTGATCGCGGCGACCAACCGGTCGCTCGAAGTGATGATGAAGGAGAAGGAATTTCGCGAGGATCTGTTCTACCGGCTCAACGTATTTTCGCTGTCGATCCCGCCGCTGCGGGAGCGGCTCGAGGATGTTCCGCAGCTCGTGGAGCATTTCGTCCGGCAGTCCAATATCGTTTCCAAGCGCCACGTGCGCGTCTCCTCCGAAGCGATGAACACACTCCTGCGCTACTCCTGGCCGGGCAACGTGCGCGAGCTGGAGAACGTGATCGAGCGCGCGCTCATATTGTGCGACGACGACGCAGTCGAGGCCGAACACCTTCCCATCGGAATCCGCAACGGCCCCTCGCCGGCCGCGGCCGAGCAGGATGGGGCGCTGGTCACGCTCGACGAACTCGAGCGCCGCTATATCCTGCGCGTGCTCGACGAGTGCAAGGGACACCGCCACAACGCGGCAGTGATCCTCGGCATCAGCGAGCGCAATCTGTACCGCAAGCTCAAAGAGCTGGGCGCTCCGGTCGAGGACGACGAGAGCTGAAGCTGCCCCGGTCGCGCCCTGACATTAGGGCATGGAGCGCACCGCGGCCGTCAGGCGACGCCTCGCGCGTAAGCCCCTCGCGACGGTCTCGCTGCAGCCAATTCCCGCGAAAAGTGCGGTCGATTGTGCCGCCGGCCCATTGGCACGCAGCCTGCGAAGGTAAGTGTGGAGTATTGGGCGAAGAATTGCCCATCGGTTCCACACATTCAACGAGTGGTGGGGGCGCGGTTTGAGCCGAAATCAGCAGGTGGATCACGCTCCGCACGCCGTTCCTCGCGTTCTCATCTTCGAGTCGCGCCGGAACTGTGATGAGTGCGCGCGCATGGTTTCGAACGAGGGTTATGAAGTCTCGGTCTGCTCGGGCCCTCTGCAACTTCTCGAAGCCTTCGCCACCACGAGGCCGGACGTCGTGATCTACGTGCTCGGAGATCTGGACTCCGATCTGTCGATCCTCTCGGTGATCCGCGAGGCCTCGCCCAGGACACCGCTCATCGTATTGAGCGGACCCTTCGAGTTGTCGGTACGCCGCAGCGTCCAGAATCTCAAGCCCACCTACTATGGCGTGCTCCCGCTCGAGCCCGGTGAACTGCGCGACGTGGTGCGCAGCGTGCTCACCGAGGGCGGGCTTGCCAACGGGTGAATCCGGCACCTGCCGGACTCGGACGTTATGACAAAGTCGGCAGACGAACTGCCATATCGGATCGAGGCCCGGGACCGTGAACCACTGATTTGGCCTCACGTGGCTGAAGACGTGAATCAGCCAACCTGCTGTAGAGAGATGAGTTGCATCGCCGCGCATGCGCAGGGCGGCTCGCGGCACGATGCGTGCGGATAGGAGAGGTCATGAGCGGGGCACGATCGACGTCAGGCGCCGAATCGGAGCTCCTCGAGAAACGGACGTCACGTCCTGAGAGCAGCACGGTGAGGGCATCCAAAGGAGTCACCACAATGAACGGTCGCAGGTTCGAAAAGACGCGGCTCGGAATCACGATCATCGCAGCAATCGCAGGGGCCGCCTTCATCGCCACATCCGCTCTCGCGCAAACCGAAGTCACCGACGAGGCCGCCGAGACCGCCAACCCTTCCGCACCTCCGACCACTGAGCGCGCGAAGCCGCAACCGACCATCATCTCGCATATGAATGCGCACGACGCGCGCTCGCTCAATCAGTTCGAGGCGCCGAAGCGCGAGTCGATTGCCTACGAAGGTTTCAAGCTTCAGTGGGGTGCGGCGTTCACGCAGCAGTTCCAGAGCCTGCGCCACGAGAATACGTCGGACCCGGTCCTCGTCGGCACGCCAACGCCCGTCAACGTGAATCAGTTGATCAAGATCGGCTCGGGATTCAACAACGCCGAGGCGAATCTGTTCATGGACGCGCAACTCGGCCGTGGCATCCGGGTCGCCATGACCAGTTACCTCTCGTCCCGCCACCACACCGAAACCTGGGTGAAAGACGGCTATCTCCTGATCGACGGGTCGCCGTGGGAGAACGAGAAGCTCGACAATCTGTTCAAGTACCTCACGCTCAAGATGGGGCACTTCGAGATCAACTACGGCGATATGCACTTCCGCCGCAGTGACAACGGACAGGCCATGTTCAACCCGCTGGTCGGCAATCTGCTCATGGACGCCTTCACGACCGAGATCGGTGGCGAAGCGTACGTCCGGGGCGGCGACTTCCTCGGCATGGTCTCGGTCACCGGTGGAGAAGTGCGCGGAAACGTGCTCAAGCCCGAGCAGCGCTCGCCGAGCGTGATCGCGAAGCTGGGCTACGATCGCCAGATCACCCCGGACGCGCGGGTGCGGCTCACCGGGTCGTTCTACAACAGTGAGAAATCCATCAGCAACACGCTCTACACGGGCAGCCGTTCGGGATCGCGCTACTACTACGTGGTCGAGAACCTCAACGCCACCGAGTCGGCGCAGGCGTGGTCGGGCGATGTCCGTCCCGGGTACAACCGCAAGGTTCAGGCGATGGTGATCAATCCGTTCGTGAAATTCCACGATCTCGAGCTGTTCGGAAACATCGAGCAGGCCAAGGGCCGCACGCTCACCGAAACTTCCGAGCGCACATGGAATCATTACGCTGCGGAAGCCGTATACCGTCTGTTCGAGAATCGCGTGTACCTCGCCGGGCGCTGGAACACCGCCAAGGGTGACCTCGCGGGCATCGCCGACGAAGTCACGGTCGATCGCATCCAGGGCGGCGGTGGATGGTTCATCTCGCCGAACATGCTGGCCAAGATCGAGTACGTCGAGCAGAAGTACAAGAATTTCCCGCCGTCGGACATACGCAATGGCGCGAAGTTCAATGGTGCAGTGTTCGAGGCAGTTGTCTCGTTCTGACACGCGCATTTCCAAGGAGCAATTTCCGAGGGCGGCGCTCCATGCGCCGCCCTTTTCAGGAGGAAACGATGCAGTCCGTCATGATTCAAAAGAGCCGGGTCGTCCCGAGGTGGCGGCGTCAGGCCGTGGCACTCTCGGGTGCCGTCGCTCTCGCCCTCATCAGCCTCGGCAGCAACGCCTCCGGATTGACGCTGATCGAAAGCAAGCTGTCGATCAGCGGCACCTCGACGGTGCATGCGTGGCACAGCAAGGCGACTCTCTTCAAGGTGACCTTCGCCCCGGCCTCCGAGTGGCCGGCCGGTCCGGCGGATCTTACGGCCGTGGAGAAGGCGATCGCCGCGGGAGCGCTCGACTCCGTTCAGGTGGCCGTGGATGTGAAGGGAATGCGATCGGGCAAGGACGGCCTCGACAAGAACATGTACAAGGCGCTCAAGGCCGAGCAGCATCCGAAGATTCTGTGCACGATCACGAGCTTCGAAGCGAAGGCCACGCCCAGCGGTGCGCTGGCGCTCGTGGGACACGGGCGGATCACCGTGGGCGGCGTCGAAAAGAAGATCCAGATTCCCGCACAGGTGACGCGTGAAGGCGACGCGCTGCGGGTGAAGGGAAGCGTCGTCGTGGCCATGAAGGACTTCGGGATCAAGCCGCCCGTCATGATGATGGGCACACTCAAGACCGGCAACGACGTCACGGTGGAGTTCGATCTGGTGGTCGGAGCGTCGAGCGGAACCGGACTCTAGGATCGGGACCGTATTCGTGAATACGCATCGGCTGCGGCAAACCGCGGAGTTCCCGCCAGGAGGAACTCCGCCTCGATCGCACCGGTCGTCGTGGTCGCTTGCGTGCGCACTCGCCGCCGCGCTGAGTGTTCCGCTGCTGATACCGTCGCCGCTCGCGGCCGATCTGCCGTCAGCGATGCCGACGCCGGGTTCCGTCATCGAAGCGGAGTCGTCGCGCGTGAACCAGGCCGGCCTCGGGACCGGCGGGCCGCACGGCGCCACCGTGGTACTCACGAAGACACCCGAGGGCTATCAAGTCGACGGTGTATGTCCAGTCCGGGCGACGCGCGCAACCGCTTGGAGCGTACTCACCGACTATGAAGGCATCGATCGCTTCGTTCCCTCGATGCAGGTGAGCCGGGTTCTGTCGCGCGCGCCCGACCACTGGGTCGTCGAGCAGATCGCCTCGGCGCGTGTGTTCGTGTTCGGACGCAAGATGCGCGTCGTGCTCGAGATCCACGAACAGCCGCCCGACAGCATCCGCTTCAAGGACATCGCCCGCGACGACTTCAGCGACTATCGGGGGCTGTGGCGCTTCGAGGGTCACGGCACCGACACACGTGTGATCTACCGGGTCACCGCAAAGCCGCGGTTCTCGGTACCCGACTTCGTATTGCGGCACGCGCTGCGCACCTCGATCCAGTCTCTGTTGACGGACGTGGGACGCGAGATCGAACGCCGGGCGGTAGCGACCGGCGGCTGAGGCGCGGCCTCCGATCGGATCCATCCCGGGACCTGCGCGCACGTGTTCCGAAGGACCCAGCGGGGCACGCATTCTGCTAATTCTTCAGTCGGAACTCACGGGTGACCGGGAAATCCACGCAGGAGGGAACGATGAAGATCATCATCGGTATCGACGACTCGCCGTATTCGCAGGCGGCGCTGGATTGGGTCCGCAACATGTCGTGGCCGCAGGGGTCCAAACTGCTGATCCTTTCCGCGGTCGAGTTGTATGCCTACGCCATGGCCGAACCGGGCGGACTCGATGTGTACGACCGGGTTCTCGCCGACCAGCTGAAGGCGCGAGAGGAATCGGTGGCGGCAGCGGAGCGTGACTTGAGGAGCAGCGGATTCGTCGTGACCTCCCGCGTGATTCAGGGAGACCCGCGATTGCTGATCCCCGAGATGGCCCAGCAGGAGCACGCCGACCTCATCGTGGTCGGATCGCACGGACGCACCGGCCTTCCGAAGCTCATCATGGGCAGCGTCGCGAGCCATGTCGTAACGCACGCGCCCTGCAGCGTCGTGGTCGTGAAACAGCCGCGCGCATCCGTCGAAGGAACGAAGCGGCCATGAACGCGCCACAAATCCATCTCATGCTGAATCACCTGCCGGTGATCGGAGCCGTGTTCGCCACCATCGCCCTCGCGGTGGGCCTGTTCTGGCGCACTGCAGCTCTGCAGCGGTTTGCTCTGGGAACGATCGTTCTGGTCGCCCTCGCGGCAGTGCCGGTCTATCTGTCGGGTGAGCCCGCCGAGGAAGTGATCGAGCATGCGGCGGGAGTTGAGCGGACCGTGGTGCAGAGCCACGAACAGATGGCGAAGGTGGCGATGGTAGCCGTCCAAGCGATCGGGCTCGTGACGCTCATCGCACTGTGGCGTCATCGCCGCCGCGCCGTGCCGGTGCCGTTCGCGACGATCCTGCTGATCGTGATGTTCGCCCTGTGCGGAGCGCTCGCATGGACGGCACACCTCGGTGGGCAGATCCGTCATCCGGAATTGCGGGGCGACAGCGTTGCGACAGTCGAGCACGGGGACTGAAGCGCGCACGGGTCTTCTCGGCACGGCGCCCGGCATTGGTTCACGAGGTCACGCGGAATCGGCCGGCCCGCTCAGCCGGCGCGGATCGCCACGCGCGCATCGACCACGAAACATCCGATGCCCGGTGCGAGCACGTTGAGCGGATTCAAGTCCATCTCGATGAACTCGGGATGATCGCCCGCGAGTTGTGAGACTCGCAACAGCGCCTCTTCGACGCCGGCCACATCGCCGGCGGGCGCGCCCCGCCAGCCTTCGAGCAATGGATAGCCGCGCACACTGCGCACGAGTTCGCGCGCGTCGCGGTCGGTGAGCGGATGCACCCGGAACGCGACATCCTCGAGCAGCTCCACGTACACGCCCCCGAGACCGAACATGATGACCGGGCCGAATGACGGATCCTGCGTCATGCCGATGATCGCCTCGATTCCATCGCGCAGCATCGGCTGAACCAGAACACCTTCCATGCGATCGCGCCATCCGCGGGCCGCGAGCCCGGCCTCGATCGTGCGGTAGGCCTCGCGCACATCCGCTTCGTTGCGCGAGCAGGATGGCGACGTCGAACAGCTGAAACGCCGATGTGGAGTGCTGCCAGGTGCTCGAGGATCGCGAGCCCGAGCGCCCCGCTCCCGCTCTCCAATCCTGATGTGATTGTGCGAGCGCTTCGGGAGCGGGACTTCTCAATAAGGCGTGTAGGACTTCTCCTCGATCAGGTCGGAGCCGAGCGCAACGTTCAATTCGCGCTTGATCGCGGCGCGGTCGTCGTTGGTGCGATAGACGGCGCGGGCGAGGGCGATGAACGCGGCGTCGAAGAGTTGGTCGGCTTCATGTCGACGGATGCGATCCTCGATGTCCCACAGGGTCTCGTTGATGGCCTTGAGACGCGCGACCAACGCGCTCACATCGCGCGCGGCGACCGAAGACGCGGCCCACGTGGCGCGCAGGGCGTCCAGTTCGCGGCAAACGTTCGAGAGCTTGGCCGGGTCAGCGATGCGTTCGGATTTGATCTCGAGAATGGTGAGCTTGTCGACGAACTCGCCCGGCGAAGTCGGGGTGTTCAGGTGCATGGATCAGGTTCCTGGGGTCGGAGGGCACGGTCGGGTCCAGTACCGTGCCCGCAAGTCTGCGTGAACGAACAGCTCGGAGCGGGCAGTCGCCGGAGTATGCCGTACCCGGGGACCCGAGAGCACGCCAGGTGGGCGCGGACTGACTTGCAGTCTGTCGCGCGAGCGTCTGGAGACCAGATGGGACAAGATCACGAGTTTGTGGAACTGGCTGAGCGCAAGCCACGGCGCGTGCTCGCGCGCAGCAACTTCAAGAACTCGCTCGGTGCCGCGGTCTCTCTGGCGTTCGTCTTCTAAGAAGGGCTTCACCTATGAGCCCGTTCGCCCGCCGAGGGCGTCAGGCCATCACCGGACCAGCGCGAGTCGCCTCGTGACCGATCCTTCGGGGCCACGCGCGCTCACGAAGTAGACGCCGGGTTCGAGTTGCCGGCCCGACTCGTCGCGGCCATCCCAGCGCATCGCGATCTCGCCCGGTTGCCGTTCACCCTGGAACAACTGGCGCACGCGGCGCCCCGTGATCTCGAGCACATCCACTTCGATGCGACCGCCGTGGTCATTCGACAGGGCGATCATTCCGCCCTCGCGGAAGGGGTTGGGCGTGATGGCGAGGGTCAGTCCAGCGGATCCCGGGGCGCGGTTCGAGGGCACATCCACCGATGTCCCCTGGTGGAGATCCACGTTGTCCACTTGCATGGACGACCGGCTTCCGACAATCGCTGCCGTGTTCGCCTCGAACTGGATCGTCAGGTGATCCGTGTTCGCTGGAGCTACGAACGAACCGCTGTACGTGGTCCAGTTGGCAGGGTTGTAGTTTCCGAGCAGTCCCGCATTACCGATCACGGCGCCCCCCGCGTTCTGCGCGAAGATCTCCACGAAGAACACGCCGCCCGTGGCTGCGGTTCCTAGCTTCAGGTCGAAGGAGTAGAAGACCGTGCCCGCGGTGGCGCTGCCGAGCGCGGTGGTCTGGGCCATCGTGAGCCCGTTTGCCTGGGCCCGATTGTCGATGAATGCGGTGTGGGTTCCGGCCGCCGACGGGCCATTGTCGGGGGACTGAATGGTGATCGTCGCGTTCGGGCCCAGGCCGCCCACCCCAGCCCACGGGGTCAGGGACGCGGTCTCGAAGCCGCCATTGCCGAGGAGATTCGCCGCGGAAGCCGGGTGGACTCCCGACGCGAGCGTCAGGACGCAAGACGAACCGGCCAGTAGCAGAACCCAGGCTCTCATGACGTGCCCACCTTTTCTCCGGACTGCCCTTCTCCGCTTCCGGGGCATCCCGTGGATCGGGATTGGAAACGCGAGATGAAGTGCTCGTCCCGGGAGGCAGCGGTGGGGCGTCCGCGCGACCTGGTCATCTCACGATGGCCGGGTGCCAAGACGCTGACCGTCATGCCGCACGCAACGGGACAGGATTGTACGGTAGCCGAACAAAGTCGGCAATCATTAGAGTGCGGGCAGATCAGCTGCGGGCTCACGAAGAGTCCGGGCTGGCGTTGGCAACGCGCGTGAAAACCATGCGAAGGATGGGCGTTCCGTCAACGCCGACGTTTGCCCGCGGACGTTTATCCGGTCAAGCTGTCAAGGTTGACGTGGATGGTCAGCGTGAGACCGGTCATCGTGTGATTGTGCGACAAGGGAGGAGCAGGTCATGCCGACGTTCCGTAGCACTCTCGTTCTGGCGACCCTTCTGACGCTTGCCCCGATGCGCGCGCTGGCGGACGACGGGCACGACAAACCTCACGTCGCGCCGGAGAAGCTCGGCCGAGTGAACTTCCCGACCTCATGCGAGCCCGCAGCCCAACAGGTGTTCGAGCGCGGACTGGCGCTCTTGCACTCGTTCGCATACGTCGAGGCGGCGAAGGCATTCAATGATGCGGCGGCGAAGGATCCCAGTTGCGGAATGGCTCAGTGGGGGATCGCCATGAGCCAGTACCACACCATCTGGGGGCCTCCGACCGACGCCGAATTCGCGGTCGGCAAGATCGCCGCGGAGAAGGCGGCAATGCTGGGCGCGCCGGGTGAACGCGAGAACGACTACATCGCTGCGATCGGCGCCTACTACAAGGGGGACGCCGTGGCGCACCCAGCGCGTGTCGCGGCCTACGAGCGCGCGATGGCCGGCGTGGCGGAACGAAACCCCGCGGACCATGAGGTGGCGGTCTTCCACGCGCTCGCGATTCTCGGAGTCGCCTACAACTCGCCCCCCGACAAGACCTACGCGAAGCAGAAGGAGGCGGCGAAGATCCTCAATCGCATCCTCGCGCTCGAGCCCGAGCATCCGGGAATCTCGCACTACATGATCCACTCGTTCGATTATCCCGATCTTGCCGAGCTGGCGCTTCCCGCCGCGCGCGCCTACGCAAAGATCGCTCCTTCCGCGCCTCACGCGCTGCACATGCCCTCTCACATCTTCACGCGCCTCGGAATGTGGCCGGAGTCGATCGAGTCCAACCTGTCGTCGGCCAAGGCGGCGCAGGAGTGGATCGCCAGGAGCCACCCCGGCGCGACCTCGTTCGATGCTCTGCACGCGATGGACTATCTGGAGTACGCCTATCTGCAGAGCGGACAGGATGCGAAGGCGCGCGAGGTCGTGGACAAAGTCGGCAAAGTGAACGGTCTCGATATCACCTCGTTCTCCGCCGGATACGCGCTGGCCGCGATTCCCGCGCGCCACGCGCTCGAACACCGCGCGTGGAAGGACGCCGCGGCGCTGAAAGTAGAGCCTGTGAGTTTCCCGTGGGACAAGTACGCCTACGCCGAAGCGATCGTTCACTTCGCTCGCGCCGTCGGTGGAGCGCGGTCAGGCGACCTCGAAACCGCGCGCGATGCCGTTGCGCGGCTGACCGCGATTCAGGCGGAGTTGAAGAAGCAGAAAGGATTCGACTGGGCGACCCAGGTCGAGATCCAGCGGCTTGCCGCCGCAGGCTGGCTCGCGCGCGCGGAGAAGAATGACGACGAGGCGCTGGCGTTATTGAAGTCGGCCGCCGATCTCGAAGATCGTACCGATAAGCATCCGGTCACGCCGGGCTCGATCCTGCCCGCGCGCGAGCAATACGCGGATCTGCTTGCGGAGATGGCAAAGCCCACTGAGGCGCTTGCGGAGTACGAGAAGTCGCTCACCAAAGCACCCGCGCGTTTCAACAGCTATGCGGGAGCGATGCGAGCCGCGGAAGCCGCAGAACTCAAGGACAAGGCGAAGGGCTTTCGCGAGCGGCTGACGGCGCTGTGCGGGGGGAGGATTCCGGAGCGGGGTGGGGCGGTGAAGACAACGTCGCAGAATTAGGGCGACTGCGGGACCCGGCGCGATCGCAAGACGGCCACCTCATCTTGGAGGTGGCCGTTGCGGTCTGTGCTCATGTCCAGGGAAGCACAGGTGGTGTTGAGCAAGGGGCCGGTGGCGCGCTACGCGTCGACCAGCACTTTGAATCCGCCGACGAGCATGCGCTTCATGTCGAAGGGGTTGTCGTTGGCCGTCATCATCTTGGCGATGCGGGGATCCTTCATCATCTTGGCGTTGACGCGGTCACGATGCGCCCGCGAGCGGTAGACGATCCACGAGAAGACCACCGTCTCGCCCTGCTTGAGCTTCATCTGACGAGGGAAAGTCGCTTTCATGCCTTTCACGTTCAGGTCGTCGCCCACGCACTCCCGGAACTCCAGCGCGCCGAGTTCCCGCCAGATCTTGGCGGCCTTCAGCGCCATGCGCCGATAGTCTGCGACGTTCTTCCTGGGGATCGGGATGACGAATCCATCGACGTAGAGCGGCATAGGAAACCTCCTGGGTTGGATCGAACCTAAGCGGTCGTGACCGGACTCTGCACATGCTCCTCGATGCGCCGGATGGCCGGGATGAAGAAACCGACGACTCCCATTCCCGCGCACACCACGCCGCCGGCCACGTACCACGCGCGCACTCCCAGCCAGTCCGCCATCGGACCGGCGATCGCGAGGCCTACCGGAGCGATCGCGGTCACCACGCCGGTGATCAGCGAGAAGACCCGGCCTTGCATACCCGGCGCGACCGTGGCCTGCAACACCGCCATGATCGGGCCGTTCGTCATGGGGATCATCGCCGCCGCGAGGAACGCGCTCGCCAATCCCATTCCGAACTGGTTGGCGGGCGTCAATCCCATCAGCAGAAAACCGATCCCGATCCCGACCAGCCCGGCGAGCGACGTGAGTATGCGCGGGCGGAATCCGCCCCACACGCCAAGTGTCACTCCGCCGATGATGGCACCGCCGCCGAAGATGGATTCGAGCGTGGCGAGGTGCATCATCTTGCCACCGAAGTGCACCGTGACGAGAATCGGCATCAGCGATGCCGCCGCGACGAGAAAGAAGTTGATCACCGTGGCCATGATGAGGATCGCCATCAGTCCCGACCAGCCCCGCACGTAGTCCATGCCCTCGCGAAGGTCGCGCCAGAACGAAGGCGTCGCGACTCCCGCGGCCGCTCGCGATGGACGTGGGATCGCGACGACAAGCAGTGAGGAGATCCCGACCACCGCCGTGATCGCGTCGATCGCCAACACGCCTTGCATGGGCAGCGCCCGCCGCGCCCCGGATGCACAGGGCGGTGTAGACGTGCCACACCTGAACCCGATCGATCGCAAACAGAACAGCGAGCACGATGGTTGCGAGTGCCACCATCGAGTCGGAGACGATCATGACCAGGCGGCGGTCCAGCCGATCGACGATCACACCCGCCACCGGCGCGAGGAACACACCCGGAAGGATCGCGAACAGGACCGCGGTCGTGAGCACGGTCGCCGAATGCGTGGTGATACTTAGCCACCACACCAGCGCGAACTGGACGAGCCCGCTGCCCAGCAGCGAGATGGACTGGCCGATCCATAACGTGAAGAACGGCCGCTTCCACGTTTGGGGAAGGTCAGGATGAGAAGCTTCCGGAGGCGTGTCGAGGCTCATGAGCGCGGCATACTACCTTGAGCCCATCGGAACGGGCGAATCGAGCCGTTGCAGGCCCTCGGAACCCTTGCACCCCGCGGAATCGCAGTAGATCCGCTATCGCTCCGTGCTACGCTTGTCCCGGCCCAACCCATGAATCCAGGTGCACTGGTAGGTGCACGCCCTCGCGAGACGCCCCGTGCCCCGCACCCGTGCCCGCCTTTCCAGCGTTTCCCTCAATATTTCGCAGTTCGCGCTCTCGATCGCCATCGCCCTTGCGCTCGCCTCCCCGGCAGCCGCCGTGACGGCGACCGGCCGCCTTCAGATCATTCATCTCGACGTGGGGCAGGGAGACGGGGCGGTTCTCATCTCGCCCCTCGGGCAAGTCGTGATGATCGACGACGGTGTGAACGGGAATCCAACTCCCGCATCGGGCGTGAAGGTTCCCGCCCAGCTGCAAGCCCTCGGGGTGACGCACGTCGATCATCATTTCGCCAGCCACTATCACGCCGATCACATCGGACTCTTTACAACGATCTTTGCTAACGGCGGCATCGCCACGCTCGGATACGGTTGGGACCGCGCCGAGTCGTACACCACGCAGACCTACAACAACTATGTGAACACGCTGGGCGCGAGACGCCGCACGCTCGTCAAGGGTCAGGTGATCATGCTCGACTCGCTCTCCGCGCATCCGGTCCTGATCACGTGCGTGGACCTCAATGGCGCGGGCACGAACACGACCGACGAGAACGGCCAGAGCCTCGTACTTCGCGTGACGTACGGAGAATTCGACGCGGTCTTCGGCGGCGACCTGCCGGGCACCAGCCCCGCCATCGAGCCCATCATCGGCCCCCAAGTCGGTCCGGTCGAAGTCTACAAAATTAATCATCACGGCTCGGCGTCCTCGACGACTTCGAGTTGGTTGTCCGCCACGACTCCGAAAGTCGCCGTGATTTCGTGCGGCACCGGGAACACGTACGGTCATCCGACCGCTTCGGCCCTCTCGCGGTTGCACACGGCGGGTGTGAAGACCTACTGGACCGAAACCGGTTCCGGCGTTGCGCCCAACCCCGCGTGGGACAAAGTCTCGAACAACCAGGTCATCATCTCCGCGACCTGGCAGCCGGGCGGCGTCGACACAATCCGTGGCACCGGCTTCGCGGACACGTTCACCAACTCGGGCACCAGTGACGTGACGCCGCCCGTGGTCGCGGTTGCGGCGCCTGACGGCGGCGAGACCTGGATCGTGGGGAGCAGCCAGAACATCACGTGGAACGCTTCGGATGGAACGGGCGTGACTTCGGTGACGCTCGCGTATTCAACGTCGGGCGCGGGCGGACCGTTCAGCACCATCGCAACGGGCGAAGCCAACGACGGCGTCTACGAGTGGACGGTCCCCAACACGCCATCGACCGACGCCTACATGAAGGTGACGGCATTCGATGCTGCGACGAACAGCGGGACGGATTTCTCGAGCGGTGCGTTCGCCATCGCCGATTCGAGCGTGGTGACGAGCGTCGGAGGAGACACTCCGCTCGCAGTACAGCTCGCGCAGAACTATCCGAATCCGTTCATCGGGACCACGACGCTCAGTTTCAGCCTCTCGGAAGCATCCGACGCGCGGCTCGAGGTCTACGATCTCAACGGACGACGCGTGGCGACGGTGGTCAATGAGCGCGTGGCAGCAGGCAGCCATCAGGTGCGCTGGAGTCGGCGGGAGGCTGCGAGCGAGAGGTTGGCCTCGGGAGTCTACTTCTATCGCCTGACTCTCAACGGTACGACTCGGCTGACTCGGAGAATGGTGTTGATGCAGCCGTAGCCGGGGTTTCGTCCGAGCCACACTTCGTTGGCCGTGGTCTGGCGGCGGGCGTTCGAATGGCATCCTCCGTTGCTCACGAGAGCGAGGAGTTTGGGGATTGGCGAAGCGTCGTGGGCGTCCCGTACTCGAGTCTCGAGAGCCAAATGGTAGTCTCCGCAGGCGCGAGAACATGGCCAAAGACAACCCCGGCGAGGTTACGACTCCAATGAAGGACACGAGCCCGGAAGTCCGAGAACTCCAGACGAACATCTATCGCCGCCTATCGCGAGGGGAGCGGCTCATGATTGCCTTCGAACTGAGCATGGTGGCGCGAGAGTTCGCGATGTCGCGGCTGCGCCGACAGCACCCCGATTGGTCATCCGCGGATCTGATGAAAGAGCTGCTCAGATACGCTTTCCTTCCGGTATCCGTGCCCGAGTCGTCAGGTTGACCGCGAGCGATGTGTTCGGGCCTCTCGTAGAGGCACTGGATCGAGCTCAGATCCCGTACATGTTGACGGGATCCTTTGCTAGCTCACTCCACGGGACGCCGCGCTCAACTCAGGACATCGATCTCATCATCGCGAGCAGCTTGGATCGGCTGCTGGTCTTCGTGAGTTCCCTCCCTGCGGAACGCTACTACGTGAGTGAGGCTGCCGCCGTCGAAGCACATCGGAACGAGGGCATGTTCAACGTGATCGATCAGATTACCGGCTGGAAGGTCGATCTCATCCTTCGGAAGTCGCGGCCGTTCAGTCGCGAGGAGTTCGAGCGTCGCACGGCGGAAGATGTGGGTGGTGTGCGGCTGTACGTCGCGAGCCCGGAGGATGTCATCGTCGCGAAGATGGAGTGGGCGAAACTCGGCGGTTCAGCGCGACAGATCGAAGATGCTGCCGGGATCCTCAGGGTGCGAGCTGGGGAGCTGGATCGAGATTACATCGAGAGATGGGCTCGGGAACTGGGCCTCGAGCGCGAATGGGACGACGTGCGTCGTGCTGCCACTTGATCGGGCACGGTCGAATCTTTTGAGAAGATGGTGCCGGAGGTGGGGGTCGAACCCACACTCGGTTGCCCGAACGGGATTTTGAGTCCCGCGCGTCTGCCAGTTTCGCCACTCCGGCACGTCGGTGCGCCTGATTGCAGGCGGGCATCATAGCGAGCCGTGATGCACGCCGCCAGCGGGCGCGCGTCATGCGCCCGCGGCGTCTACCGCCCAACGCACCGCTCCTGTTATCGTGCCCGCTCTGCACCGCGCACCGGTCACGTACCGCCGTCACCCGCAGAGTCCGCCACTCCAAGGAGGACCCCCATGAAACTCATCCGTCCGCTCATCCTCGCGCTGGCCGTCGTCGTGGTCGGCATTCAGATCGCCGAGCCGGCCTTCGCGCGCCGCAAGGTGGTCGTGCATCGCGGGGCGCATGGGCGCACGCGTGTGGTCGTGCGCACCGGGCATCCGATCCGCCGCGCGATGCCGGTCGCGGTCGTGCGCGCGCCGCGCCGCGTGGTGGTAGTGCCGGGCGCGGTGTTCCTCGCTCCGGTCGTGTGGGCGGCGTACGCGCGGCCGCTGCCGGCCCGCGAGATGATCGTGTGGGAGGACAGCGAGACGCTCTCCAAAGACGAGGGCTGGACGGACTTCACGCTCAATGTCGAGGACCGCGGGCTGCGGTTGTTCGTCGAGATCGTCGGCAAGGCGCAGATCAACTTTGCCGAGGTGGTGTTCGAGAACGGCGATGTTCAGGTGGTCGACTTCAAAGAAAAATCGCACGGCCCGGGCATCTTCGAGCTGCTCGACTTCAAGGACGGCCGCACGGTCGACCATGTGCGCATGGTGGCGCGCGCCAAGTCGGACGAGGCGAAGCTCATCCTGCGTATGGAGAAATAAGCGTGACGGAATCGAAGCGCTTCCAGGGACGGACGGTGCTCGTAACCGGCGCGAGCAGCGGGATCGGCCGCGCGACGGCGCGCGCGCTCGGCAACGAGGGCGCGAATGTCGTCGCGGCGGGACGGCGACGCGATCGCCTCGATGCGGTCGTCAAAGAGATCGAGGCGGCGGGAGGCAAGGCGATCGCCGTCACGGGCGATGCTCGTGATGAATCCGCCGGCACCGCATGGGTCAAGAACGCCGTAGAGAAATTCGGCGCGCTCGATGGTCTCGTGAACGCGGCGGGCGTGATCGGCAACGGCAGCATCATCGAGACCGCGCCGGCCGAGTGGGATCGCGTGATGGACAGCAACCTGCGCTCGGTGTGGCTGGTCACGCGCGCGGCATCGCCCGAGCTGATCAAGCGCAAGGGGAGTGTCGTCAACCTGTCGTCGGTCGCGAGCATCCGGCCGTACGCGAACCTCGCGGCGTACTGTGTGAGCAAGGCGGCGGTCGACATGCTCACGCGCTGCTCGGCGCTCGACCTCGCGCCGCACGGCGTGCGTGTGAACGCGGTCAATCCGGGCGTGGTCGTCACCGAACTCCACACGGTGGCGAATGCGGTCGCGGACTACGACGCGTTTCTCGAACGCGGCAAGACGACGCACCCGATCGGCCGCGTGGGGCAGCCGCAGGAGATCGCGTCGCTGATCCTGTTCCTGCTGAGCGACGAGGCGGGCTGGATCACGGGGGCCACGCACTCGATCGACGGCGGCCGCGCGCTGTCGAGCGCTCGCTGATGCCGCCGCGCGGGAAGAAGCGCGGTGGCGGCGGCGGGGGCGATCCGTGGACGGCGCCGCTGCGCTGGGCGGGCTGGGCGATCGCCTTGCTCGCACTGGGTGCCGCGTTCGCTCCAATGCCGTCGAGCTTCACGCGCGGGCTCCACGTGGCGCTCACGGTGTTCGGACTGCTCGAGGCGGGCATCGCTCTGGGCAAGGGCCGGCGCTGGGCGTTCCTCGCGTATGCGGCAATCGCCGTGCTCGCGAATCCGATCCGGCCGTTCGTGTTCGCGCCGCAGGTGTGGCGCCTGATTCACGCGGGGACGGGGTTGTGGTTCGCCGCGGATCATCTGCCGCGATCGGGCTGACGCGATCGGGCGTCACGTTCCGCCTGCCAAAACCCGCGCGTTACTGTCAGCCCGGCAGGTCTTCCGTCGCGGAACGACGCGCGAGCATCCTGCACGCCGGCAATGACTGAGCCGCAAACTCCTGCGTCGAAGCGTCTTCATGGATCCGCATGACTCCGCAGTAGCAGAGGCACGAGTGATGCAATACCCACCCTGTTAACTCCAATCCCGGGGCCACGTGGCGCCAGGTCGCGGCGAGTCCGGGTGGCTTCGTTCGGCCTTCCGGATGACGCTTCGGTTCCACGGCGGCCCACTTGGAGCGTTCAGGTTCCGGGGAAGGAGGTCGTCATGAATGCGGATCGTTCGAGATGGCTATGGCAGGGCTTGATCGCGGGGCTGATCGGTTACGCCGCCGTCCTGGTATGCCTCATGGTGGGCAGCTACATGGATGGCCGTTCGCCGTTCTACGCAGCGGCACTGATGGGCGGCGCGCTGTTCTATGGCGTCAGAGATCTTGCCGGAGTCGTGGTCGCACCGGGACCCGTTTTCGCCTACAACGGCTTCCACCTGATCGTGTTCCTGCTGCTGGGCTTCACGGCGGCGTGGCTCGCGCACCTCGCGGAGCGGGGGCCTCACCTCTGGTACGTGGGGGTGACGTTCTGCATTTTCGTCGCGTTCCACATGTTCGGTGCGACGTTCCTCCTGCCTGATGCGTTGCGCGAGACGATGCTGAACTGGGGAACATTCGGAGTGGGTGTGGTGGGGGCGGTCTCGATGGCGGCATTCCTGATCGCGGTGCATCCGGCGCTGCGGGCTGAGCTAGACGACTTTGCTGCACAGGATCCGGATCTGCTCGACATGAAGCGCTAGGGGTTTGCCGGCATCGCGGCAGTGACACGGTCGCGATGCCGGCTGGTTTCGTTATCGACGATGCGCGCTCAGCGCCCGCCGACTTCACGCCGGATGACGATGCGGCCCGGATATCGAATCGGACCCATGCTGGTCTGAATCGTGGGCAGTGCCTCGAGCCGAACCTCCTTCGTCGCGTCTCCGTAGCCCGCGATGCCGAGCGCCAGCTCGACGAGATCGCGGCCGCTGCCTTTGAAGAACTTCAGCAGGTCGAGTTGTGCGGCGATCGGGATGTCGACCGGCTCGCCCGGCGGAAGCAGACGCGATCCAGAGAGTTTGCCGGACACCGTCTCGGTGTTCTCGAGGAACAGCGTCCAGTCGAGATCGACGAGGCGCGCGGACACAGTGTTGTCGCGCGGGTTCTCGGCGCGCACGTGCACGACGAGGTCGAGCGGAACCTTGCGCAGTGCGATCGCTGCCGCGATCTGCGCGGTCTCGATCACGCTCAGATCCGAGTATTTGCGCTTGTCGTCGAGCCGCACGCCGGCGACCTTCACCTGATCGACGCGATCGAGCGTGAAGGCCACCGAGCGCAGCGCCGCGATCTGACTCAGCGTGGCGCAGCCGGTCACGCTCGCGATCACGCACAGCGCGGCGATCCACGGAAGGTGCAATCTCAGGCGCGGGCGTCGGATCACGGTGTGGGTCGCTTCGATCGTGTCCCCGTGCTCGCGATCAGCCGCTCGATCTCGTCCATCACGGAGTTCATCTCCTTCATCGCGGTCTTGAAGGGGATGGACGTGGTCATGTCGACGCCGACGTCCTTGAGCAGGTCGATCGGATACTTGGACGATCCCGACGACAGCATCGTGAGATACGCGTCGCGCGTCTTGGTGATCGGCTTGGGCAATGCCGCCTCGCGCAGGATGCCGTTGGCGATTGTGGTCGAGGCGATGATGCTGGTCGCGTACTGGTAGACGTAGAAGTCGTAGAAGAAGTGATCGATGTACGCCCACTCCACACCGTACAGCTCGTCGACCTTGCACACGCCGCGCGCGTGT
>JANLWX010000084.1:0-16809 GCA_031364845.1 Candidatus Eiseniibacteriota bacterium | reverse complement strand
GCTGCGGCGCACCGTCAGCATGCGCCGCATCCAGTGCAGCAGCGAATAGGGATCGCGCGAAGAGGCCTCGACGTTCACCGTCTCGTAGCCGTAGAGCGGGTCCTGGATGGTGGGCAGCGCCAGCGCATTCCAGTCGGCCCGCGAAAAGCCGCCGTTGCGGTCGGGCGACCACTGCATGGGCGTTCGCACGCCGTCGCGGTCGCCGAGATAGATGTTGTCGCCCATGCCGATCTCGTCGCCGTAGTAGAGGATCGGGGTTCCGGGCAGCGACATCAGCAGACCGTTCAAGAGTTCGATGCGGCGCCGGTCGCCATCGAGCAGCGGCGCCAGCCGGCGGCGGATGCCGAGGTTGATGCGCGCGACCGGGTCCTGGGCGTAGGACTGGTACATGTAGTCGCGCTCGATGTCGGTCACCATCTCGAGCGTCAGCTCGTCGTGGTTGCGCAGGAACAGCCCCCACTGGCACGAGTCCGGGATCGGCGGCGTGCTGTCGATGATCTCGACCAAGGGCTTTCGATCCTCGAGCCGCAGCGCCATGAACATGCGCGGCATGATCGGGAAGTGGAACGCCATGTGGAACTCATCGCCCTCGCCGAAGTACGGGCGCACGTCGGCCGGCCACATGTTCGCCTCCGCGAGCAGCATGCGATCCGGATAGTGCTCGTCGAGGCGCCGGCGCAGGAACTTCAACACGTCGTGGGTCTCGGGCAGGTTCTCGCACGAAGTGCCCTCGCGCTCGATCAGGTAGGGCACCGCATCGACGCGGAATCCGTCGACACCGAGGTCCAACCAGAACTGCATGACCTTCCACATCTCCTCGCGCACTTGCGGATGATCGAAGTTGAGGTCCGGCTGGTGGCTGAAGAAGCGGTGCCAGTAGTACGCCTTGGAGACCGGATCCCACGCCCAGTTCGACATCTCGGTGTCGAGGAAGATGATCCGCACGCCCGGGTAGCGGTCGTCGGTGTCGCTCCACACGTACCAGTCGCGCCGCGGATGATCGATCGAGCTGCGCGCTTCCTGGAACCACGGGTGCTGGTCCGAGGTGTGGTTGATGACGAGTTCGGTCAACACGCGCAGCCCGCGCGCGTGGGCGGCGGCGAGGAACGCCTTGAAGTCGTCGAGCGAGCCGTACTGCGGATGGATCGCGTAGTAGTCGGAGATGTCGTAGCCGTCGTCGCGCAACGGCGAGGGATACATCGGCAGGATCCAGATGCAGTCCACGCCGAGATCACGCAGGTGATCGAGCCGGGAGATCAGTCCCTGGAAGTCCCCGATCCCATCAGCGTTGCTGTCGCAGTACGCCTTGACGTGCAGCTCGTAGAAGATCGCATCCTTGTACCAGAGCGCATCCGCCAACGTTCGCCTCCGTGGCCAGCCTGGGTGGCTTGGACCTATAGCGGGCGGATCGGGAGAACGCAAGCGGCGGGTGCAATCCTTGCAATCCTGCCTCGGCGGCTTTTTGAGAGATCTGAAGTCTGACTTTAGAATTCTCAAGCCTTGAGTGCCGGGAAAGACCGCGCTTCAGGATGTCGATCAGGTCACTTCATGCGCACGACCTGCCGGACCACGGTTCGTGCTCCGAGTTGCGCTCGCACAACGTATACCCCCGGGGACACCGGGCGCCCGGAGCGATCGCGACCGTTCCAGCGAACCACGGGCCGGTCACCTCCCTGATTCACTTGCAACTGCACCACTTCGTGGCCGGTCACGTCGTACACGGCGACGCGTGTTGCTCCCGGGTCCGTGGATTCCAGTTCGAGCTCGACCCGGTCCGCGAAGGGATTGGGCGTTGCGCCCCGCCATGCGAGACGCATCGCGGGCAAAGCGATCGACAACTCGACCGGGCCTTCCCACAGGGAAGCACCCTCGAGCCTTACAACTTCAAGACGGTATCGATAACGCGTCCCGGCCACGACGCCTTCATCATGCCACCGGTAGTCGCCATCGCCGCCCGGTGCGACCGTCCCTGCGAACTGATACTCGCCATCGTTGACCGACCGGTGGATCCGGAACTCCCGCACCTGCGCGACATCACTCGCCCGCCAGCGAAGTTCGTGACGGCCACCACTTTCCTCTGCTCTGAACCCGGAGATGAGCACGGCGGTCGGGAAGTCGGTGATGACCGCACCATAAATGTCGGAACTGGCCCCGGAAGGGACGCGCGCCCACAGCACGTAGACTTTCTCACCAAATGCGGCAAGGCCGAGGTTCTCCCCGACCGTCCAGTTGTTCACAGCCTGGCTGCTCTCTTCGCTCACCTTCGCGGCCGGGCGGAACGTTTGTCCACCGTCGTCCGAATAGCTCCAGTAGGTGTTCGCCACGTTGCCGCAGTGGACGGCGTCACGTCGGTCGTACCATGCGACGTGCACCCGCCCCGAACCATCCACCACCACTTCCGGAAACGAATCGTCGCTCCCGACCGGCCCGTCGCTCACGCGCACTTTGGGCGACCACGTCACCCCGCCGTCGGTCGATGACGTCAGCAGGATATCGCGGTGATCGCGGGCCACGGAGTTCGGGTCGATGAAGTAGTCCCTGAGACTGATGACGTACCCGACTTCAGTGCCGATCGCGCCGCCCGGTACCAGTTTGTACCACCCGCTGCTCGGCAGCGTGTAGATCGCACCCGGCACCGGACCGTACGCCGTGACGTTGAAGCTGCCCACGGACGTGCTCTCGACGGCCCCGGAGTCGGTCGCACAACCCATACTCACCAGCTCGACCGGATAGTTCGATCCGCCATTAAGCCATACCGTGCGACCTTGCTCTCCATAGAACTTGAATACATCGGCATCGTAGAAAAACTCTTCGTTCGGTAAGCCGCCGGAGACATCCTCTCCGATCGCGATCTGGGTTGCAGTGGCAAAAGTTCGATTGGGCTCGATCTCACCCCGTGAGGCTGTCAACGGCCCGATCGACCCAGTCGCATGTTCCGCGGTCACCGCGTACCAAGTGCCGCGTCGTGGTCCATTGCTGCGATCCACGGCTATGCCGAACGTCGGCGGCACCTTCATGCTCGCCGCCCACGGGTAGGCCGGGTTTCTCATGGTAGGCCCATCCCACGCAGATGGCGCTAACGCGACGTTATCGCGGATCGGCACCAAATCGAACTCGGATCCAAACGTCGCCCCGTAGTCGGGCGAGCGCCGACCCACAAGCTTCTCCGTCACGTAGTTTTGCCAGACCACGCTCAACTCTCCGGCAATTCCAACCACCGGCTGCGCCCCGTTCGACTCCGGTCCCGTCAACGCCATCGGGGTGCTCCACGTCACGCCCATGTCCGTGGATCGCACGAACGTGACCCAGTATTCATCCGGGCCATCCACACGCCTCTCGTCCGAAAAGGTGACGTACAAATTGCGAGTGGTCGGGTCGAAGCGTATATGAATCCCCAGCGGATATCCGCTGCGGCCACCTCCAAAAATATCTGGCAGCGGATTGGTCAGCCGTCGCCAGCGAAACAGCGAGCCTACGAAGCGGCCCTCGTACATCTCCATCGATCTGCCGATACTCGATCCGAGCGTCCCTGCGGCCGCATAAAACCTTCCCGAGTCTCCGGCACAGATCGAAACCGGGAGGTTGAAGATGTCGAAGAACGGGGGCGGTGCATCCTGCCAGCTTGCCCCGCCGTCGCGCGAGGCGGCGACCCTGAAGTAGCCCTGCGGGCAGGACGCTCCTCGCCACGACGCGAGAAGAACATTGCCCTGCGCGGCCACAGCCGGTACGTACTCAGCCTTTGAACACGGTGGCAACAGGAAGTTCGATCCGATCACCTGCGTGAAGGCAGGAGAAGAGATGAACACGATCGAGACGACCGCCGTCATGACTCTCGCTCGGATCACGGCAGCACCACGAGTTTCCGGCTCTTCGTGAACGAGCCTGCGGTCATCCGGTAGAGGTAAACGCCCGCACCAACTCGACGCCCTTCCGCATCACGCCCATTCCACTCGAGGGCGTGATAACCCGCCGCCCACTCACCTCGCGCCAGCCGCTTGATGCGCCGCCCATGGACGTCGAACACTTCCAGATCCACACGGGCTCTACGCGGCAGTTCGAAGCGGATGAGGGTGCCATCTCCGAACGGATTGGGTTTGTTCTGTCCGAGCGCGAACTGGACCGGTAGCGTTTGCGTTCCGGTACTGCGGGTCTGCTCGGCGGTGCTCGGTGATCGGGTTCTCAGCGCGATGAACGCGCTACGGCCTTCCTGCGGGGCCTCGTCGTCGAACCCGACTCGAACGTGTTCGCCCGGCTGCACGATGATGGGGTCAGCCGCGCTTCCCGAACTCAGGTCCAGGGTTTCGATGCTCGAGTGCTCGAACTCCGCTCGCGCCAACGCACGCACGGCCGGCACCTTCGCCGTTGGCGTCAGCTCATCGAACGCTTCGATGGTGTAGCCGCCATGGAACACCAGTCGCGCGCTGTCACCCGCAACTTCCACAATCCAGGTTCCCGCTTCGGACCCGGGGTAGATCCTGCGCTTCTGACCCCACTGGTCACCGGAACAGGTCTCGACCACGATTCCGGATGCAGATGCTTCGCTCGCCGTCTCGACGGCGAGCGCCTTCACCCGCAGAGCCGTCGCCTGGCCACCCACGTCTACGGTCAGGGTCTCACCCGGGGCCGCGTCGTAGCCTGCCGCAATGTGTGCCCGGACTTCTCCCGCGATCGAGCTTCGGATCGACGCCACCGCTTCGCTGGTGGCGAGTTCGAGTGTACCTTGCACTGTGATCGCCACGCTGTCGCCTGACTCGGTCGCAACCACCATCCCGAGCGAGTCAATCGCAAGCGGACTCGTACCCACGTTGACGATCTGAACGCTCGTACCAACGGATCGTCCGAATCGCACCACGCCCACGTGACCCTCACCCTGCATCATCGCCGTCGAAGTCTCGCTGCGCAGCGTCCGCTCGTGAGCGCGACGGCTCGATGCTCCGCCACCGCATCCTCCCATCTCGAACTCGACAACGTTGCTGAGCGCCGAGGCATTGTCCTGCTCATCGAACGTCTTCATCGCTGCGTAATAGGAACAGGCTCCCAGACCGACTACCCCTACGAACTCGGCGTCACCCGCGGGCTTCGGTCCCCCGAGGTGCGCGAGGCTCGCCGAACTCCAGTTTCCCTCGGTGATCGGAGAAGTCGAATAGCGCACCTCGTGCCTGCGGGCGGTACGGGGACCGGTACCGTCATCGCCCTGTGCAGTCCACGATAGATAGACCGTCGACGGATAGTCGACGATTACATCCAGATCTTCCACCGCCGCGGGTGCGGTCGCGTCGGTCTCGGCTTCGACCCTCACCCACTTCGCGACCCACGGCACGCCGTCGCTGCGCACCGCAAACAGCAGATAGTCGCCGGGTGGCACGTGATTAGGATTGGGCGGGATCAGCACGCGCATGCGCTTGTTCGTCACGTCCTTCGTGAACAGTGGACGGATGTAGCGCTGATTCTGGTCGAACCCGTGCGTCACCGATCCGGGACGGATCAGCGACACGATGCTGATCGTCGAGATCGAGGCCGCATCCACCCCCACCCACAAAGGCTCGCCGTAGTGGAAGGAGGTGTAGCTCGGCATTTTGGTGACGAACGGGCGCGTCGCGAGCGTGGTGCCGTTGCTGTAGAGATAGGGAGGCGAGTAGACCGTGGCGTGGAGCGTGTCGTCGATGGGGATGCCGCTCGCGCACAGGATGCGTGCGTCCGGCAACAACATTGCCGTCGAGTGATAGCTGCGGCGGGCGAGATCGTCCGCCAATGCCCCGCCCCACTTCTTACTGCCGTAGAAGTAGGGCGTCAGTGAATAGACGGGCTTGTCGTCCGCCCCTTTCGAGTCGCTACGAATGCCTCCCGTTAGGAGAGCACGCCCATCTGGCACGATCGTCAGGTTGTGATATCTGCGCTTGAGTCCACCTGGCAATGCATCAATTTCAGCCCACGTCGTCGCACCGCTCATCGAATCAACCAGCGCGTAGCGCCCCTCGCCATTCAAAGCATCCACATCCGGATGATCCGTAGCCCCGAACTTCATCACCGTGTCGGCGGTTGCACCGGTCATGATCGACGATCCGCCGAGCAAACCACTCACGGCCGAGTCCGTCCACGCGGGAGCGGCCGGATCGAAGATCCAACTCGTATCCCGCTTCGCCGGTCCGTTGCCGCCGTACAACAGCTTTCCGTTCCTCAACTGGTGCATGAACGGGTAGTCCACCTGCCACCTGGGAGCACTCGTAAACTGCTCCCACGTGTTGCTGCCCGCCGAGTAGCGCTCAGGAACCTTGGCCTCGTAGGCCCGCGCATCGAACACCGCCGCATGACCCTGTCGCGCCGCGGGCGCGCTGCCATGCCACTGTTGCTGCCACGTGGGAGAACCCAAATCCAACGGCAGCGACCACAGGTCGGCAACCTCGCCGCCGCTTCCGGTATTCGTATCGCCGCCGAACACCAAGAGCCGTTGCCACTCGCCATCGTAGATCGCCGCATGCCGTGTGCGCGCCGAGGGTGTCGAACCCGATCCCGGACTGATGTTGGTCCACGTCCAGTCCGACGCCGGCTTTAATTCCCACACATCGTTTCCCAGACCACCGCTCGAACGATCGCCGCCGAACACGATCATCCGATGGTCCAGCGGCCGATCCATCACCGCCACATGTCCCTCGCGCTGCCCCGGCGTCGAACCCCCGGGAGTCACCCGTCGCCAGCTCAGGGGCAGTTCTCCTTGCGAGCCGTTTACCGTCAACACCCAAACGTCGCCATCGGCATAGCTGCTCGATGAACTCCGCCCGCCATAGACCAGGAGCACGGGACGGTGCGCGCTCGTGTCGGGCTTCGCGAGGCTGTCGGCCCCCATCGTGTGTCCATAGCGCGCTCCAGGCGCACCGCTGAGGATGAACTTCTTCCATTGGAGCGTTACGAGATTGAGCCGCCACAGATCGTCCAGCACCACATCGTTGCTGCTCCCGTCTTTGCCGATTCCGCCGAAGATGAATAGGGAGGTGTCGACGATGGTCGCCGCGTGCCGATGCCGCGGTCGCGGACGGCCCAAATATTCTGTGGAGTAATCGGCGTCGCCGACGGTGACCGGGTTGTTCCATGTCCACTTCTGCCCGTAGTCGTTGTCCTCCAGAAACAGACGCCAGACGGGGTTCGTCACGGTATCGACGGTGCCACCTTCGACGAGTCCACCGAACACCACCGTTCTTCCGTCGGACACATACCAGTTCGCGCTGTGTCCATGGCGCTCGGCGGGGCGCGGCGTGGTCGGAGTCTGATCGCTTTCCCACGGCAACCGCTTGCCGAGATCGAGCACCCGCGCATCGTTCATGAAGCTCTCGGTGCCATCGGTTTCGCGGCCGCCGAACATCTGCATCTTCATGAATTGGGTGCCCGACATCGCCATCACCTTGCCGTCGCCCAGTGCCGTCACGGTCGCATACCAGCGGCCATAGTCGAGCGTGTCTGCGAACGTCCAGCCGCGATGCGTCGCGTCGATGCGGTTCACGTTGAAGATCGACACTCGCTGTTCGCCCGTGATGCCGACCAGGGTCCCGCCCACCACCATCAGGCGACCGTCCGCCATTACCGCATGCCCGGCGCAGAACGAATTGAAGGCACTGTCGGTCGGCACGTGTGTGGAGAAAGTCGAGGTCGCCATCGAGTCTGCACGCCACAACCGTGCGGTGGCGCCCGTGTGCCAGTGCAGCACCCACGACTTGTCGGTGCTGTCGCGGAGCAAGGCCATGTGCGTGCCGCCCCCGCTCTTGAGGCGTACTTCGTTAGGCCCGGGATCGCTGAGCAAGCTGTCCCACTGCGTCGTGTCCACCCACGCCCAACGACCCTTGACGTTGTAGTCCGATGCGCTGCTCGGCTCGATCCAGGTCGTCACATCGATGACCATGAGGCGAGCGCAGCCAGTATCAAGGCGCAGAGAGGAGAGGAATTCGAGCTACTCGGACGTGTTGGGCTCGACGGCGGCCTCATCAGTTGCCTCCTGCCTTTTGATCTGCGAATGAGTTACATGCGTGAAGGCGCGCGTTGCCGGAGCAAGGACGGTCGATCCCTTTCAGAAGCGCACGCGGCCAAGATGACAAACGGAATTCATGGGAGGATCCGTCTGCCCGTGATGAGGTGTATAAAGGAAACTCCCTTGTCCGGTTTTGGTCAAGGACTATTACAGACTGTGCGGGAATCACCGGCCCTCACGCGATCGTCTGTTGCCGCAGCATCTCCTGCATGAGCTTCGCGTTGCGCGCGGCCTGGCCGGCGTGGCAGTTGTTGAAGAACAGGTAGGTGCGCCGGGCGGTCTGCGCCAGTTCCTGGATCTTCTTCAGCCAGTCTTTCAACTCATCGGGGCTGTAGTCGTAGTCGTAACGGTCGCCGCCTTTGCTCCCCCACCAGTTGGCGGCGTTCCTGCCGTGGAGTCGCACGTAGGCGTCCTCGCCGGTCACGAGCAGTGTGGGCGGCATCAGGTGCTCCAACTGCGGCTCATCCACCACGCAGTAGCCGAGCTTGTGCTTCGTGAGCCACGGTGCGACTTCGGGCGTGAGCCACGAATCGTGGCGGAACTCAACGTGCAGCGGTTCGTCGTTCAAGAGCTCGCGCATCGCGAGCAGATGCTGGGCGTTCTCCCGGTTGCCGCGGAAGCCCCACGGGAACTGGGCGAGCAGGCCGTCGTACTTGCCCGCGTCTTTGAGCGGATCGAGCAGCGCCAAAAAGTCGCGATAGAGCTGCGGATCGCGTGACGACTCGTGCGTCATCGCCTGGTTGAGCTTGACCACGAACTTGAAGCCGGCCGGCGTCTTCTGCTGCATCTTCTCGAGCACCAGCGGATTCGGGATGCGGTAGTAGGTCGAGTTCACCTCGACGCAGTCGAAGTGTTGGGCGTAGTACGCAAGGAAATCGCCGGACCGGGTGCCGGGCGGATAGAACGGTCCGACCCAGTCGGGAAACGAATAGCCCGAGGTTCCGAGCCGCACGCGGTCGAGCAGTGTCTCCATCGAAGGTTACGACTTCGGCGATCGCGCCGGCCCGACCGCGCCGAACGGAACGTGGCCGAGCTTGCCGCGATGGGTGAGCGTGCCCGCCGGGACCACGCTCGCTTCGCCGAGCTTGTCGCGCACGCGATCGAGCGCCTCGCGCAGTTCGCGCGCGCGGCGGTTGGTGTCGAATAGCTCGGTCTGACCGGCCCTCTCGGCCGATTCGAGGCTCGACACATTCACCCCGAGCAATCGCACCGGACCGCCGTTCCACAGTTTCCCGAACAGCTCCTCCACCACCGTGAACACGCTCATGTGATCGTCGGTGTGGCTCGCGAGCGCGCGCTGGCGGATGTGTGTGCGGAAGCGATGGTCGCGCAGCTTGAGCGCCACCGTGCGGCCCACGTAGCCCTCGCTGCGCATGCGGCGCGCGACCTGATCCGACAGGCGCAGCAACATGCCGATCAGCGCTTCGCGGTCGGCGCTGTCGGCGGGCAGTGTGACTTCGTGGCCCATCGACTTCGCATCGACGCCTTCGTGATAGGGAATCAGCGGCGTGTCGTCGGCACCGTGGGCCGCTTCGCGCAGCTGCGGGCCGATCATGCCGAAGGCGCCTTTCAGGATGTGAATCGGGGCGCGGGCCAGCTCACCGACGGTCGAAATCCCGAGCGACCGCATGCGCTCGGCGAGCTGAGGTCCCACGCCCCACAACTGTTGTATGTCCCTGGGCCAGAAGTGATCGCAGAAGCTCCCGGCATCGAACGCGGTGAGCCCGCGCGGCTTGTTCACGCCCGAGGCCATCTTGGCGATCAGCTTGTTCGGCCCGATGCCGATCGAGGCACCGAGTGCGAACCGTTCGTGGATCCGGCGCTGAATCTCGGCAGCGATCTCCGTCGCCCGATCGAGCGTGCGGGCCTTGGTTCCGAGGCCCACGAAGGCTTCATCCACGCTGAACGGCTCGACATCCGGCGTGTACTCCAGATAGAGGTTCAAGAGCTGCACCGACACCGCGACATATTTGTCGGGATTGCCTTCGACGTACTCCGCCTCGGGGCACAGCCGGCGTGCCTCCTGCAGCGGCATGCCGGCCCGCACGCCGGTCGGACGCGCCTCGTACGACGCCGCGGTCACCACGCCGCGCCGGCTCGGATCGCCGCACACGATCACCGGCCGGCCGCGCAGGTGCGGGTGGTGCGCCTGCTCCACCGAGGCGAAGAACGAATCCATGTCGACGAGCAGAATCATGTGTCTCCCACCCCGGCCGGCAGCCGGTCACCCGGCACCAGCAGTCCAGGCCCGGCTCATCACCCAGCGCGGCCCGCGCGGGTCGTAGCACAACTCATAAGTGTCGGTCGCCGGCCCCTCCACCGAGAAGAATCGCAGTTCCGCCTGGCCTTCGCGGCGCGACCAGCGGCCGGTGACTTTGCGGATGCGTACGACATTTCCCCGCCAGCGGAATCGCAGCGGTTCGAGCTTTCCATCGGTGAAGGCGGTCAGGACATCCACGGGGTCGTTCACGGTCTCGAACATGAGTCACCATCAGGCACCGGGGGCACCTTACTGCACATCCGAGCACTCGTCCACGATAAAAAAGTGCCCGGAAGGAATCGAGCCTTCCGGGCGCTTCGAACCTCACGTGAAACAGATCTCAGACCGCCGCTTCGCCCTCACGCGCCACCGGCACCGCCACCGAGCGCCGCAGGTCGATGATGCGGCGCGCCATGCTCATGAACGCACTCGCGAGCATCACGACCGCCCCCAGCCACACCAGGTTGATGAGCGGCTTGGTGCTGACCTCGAGTGCCAGGATCTCGCCTGTCTTCTCGGGCTTCACCATGCCCGGCACTTCGAGCGCCACGCGGCCCTTTTCGGGATCGACCGACACGATCGTCACCGATCCCCCGCCCGGCAGATAGTCGGGCACGTGCTTCTGCGCCGCACCGTTCACTTCGATCAACGGCCGGACGGTCACCGTGCGCCCGCCGATCTCGGCGCGCAACTGGGCGGCGATGCGCATGTTCGCCGAACCCATGCCCTGCACGTCGAACGCGACGAACGTGTACTTCACCTTGCCGATCGTCTGCGACTCGCCCTTGCCGAGCCACAGCGCATTCTCGGACGGATCGTTGCCGACCATGTCGAGCGGCGAGATGTAGATGTCGTGGGTCAGAAACCGCTCGATGTGCGGCTTCTTCATGTAACCCTGATTGAACTCGCTCCAGTACATCGCGGGCAGGGCTTCGAAGTTCCGCTCGGGCGCCAGCACCGCGACGATCACGTGATCCTTGCCCTCACCATCCTTCTTCATGCCTTCGAAGGTGAGCCGGTATCCGAGCGCGGTGCGCTCCTGGCCCTGCGGCAGCTGCACCTGGACCGCGGTGCCGTAGCCCGAGGACGCGACCACCCCGATCAAGAGCATCGCGAACCCGAAGTGCCCGAGGAACGCCACGCCGTGCTTCCAGCCGGCGCGGAAGCCGCGAATCGTGACGATCGCGTTCGCCGCGAGTGCGAAGGCGGCCGCGAACATCACCGCGGCCGGCATCGGCTGGCGCACGCCGAGGAACACCGCGACCAGCGCCAGGGCGCTCGCCACCACCACCGCCGGAAGTGCCGCGCGCGCCAGCGCCATCGCATCCTGCTCGCGCCACCGCATCAGCGGCGCGATGCCGACCAGCAGCGCCAGAGCCACCGCGAGCGGTGCGTTCACGATGTTGTAGTACGAGGTCTGGACGTTGGACGGCGGGCCGAACAGGCGCGTGATGAGCGGCGCGCTCATACCGACCGCGGTCAGCACGCACATCAGCATCAGCACCAGCTGGCCGAGCCACATCATCGACTCGCGCGAGAAGTTGCCGAGCGGCTTCGCGGGTGTGGGGATCTCGCGCATCCGCCACACGAGCCCGCCGTAGCCCACGCCGATGATCAGGAACAGGAACGACAGCAGGAATCCGTTGAGTCCGAGATTGACGAACGAGTGCACCGAGAAATCCGCGAGCACGCCGCTGCGGGTGAGGAACGACGCATAGAGCACCAGCACGTAGGACGTGATCGCGAGGAAGAAGTTCGTGCGCCGCAGACTGCCCGAGATGCGTTGCACCAGCAGCCCGTGGAGCAATGCCGTGTTCGAGAGCCACGGGATCAGCGAGCCGTTCTCGACCGGATCCCATCCCCAGTAGCCGCCCCACCCGAGCACCTTGTACGCCCACACGCCGCCCATGATGAATCCGGTCGCGAGGATGCCGGTCGAGAACACGACCCACGGCAGCGCGGGCTTGATCCAGCCGTCCCATTCGCGGCGCACGAGTGCGGCCATCGCGATCGCGAACGGCACCGCGAGCGACGAGAAGCCGAGGAACAGGATCGGCGGATGGATCGTCATCCACGGATCCTGCAGCAAGGGGTTCAAGCCATTGCCGTCGACCGGAATCCGACCGTTCGCGAACTCGAGGAACGGTCCGCGCATCACGGTCACGAATCCGAGCAGCACCAGCGGCAGGTTGAGGAAGAACATCGCCGGCGTGGTGAGCGAGTGGCGCAGCCGCATCAGGATCAGCCCGAGCGTGGTCGTGAGCAGCGCCCACAGGAGGAACGTGCCCTCCTGCCCGCCCCAGAACGCGGCATAGACGTAGCGCGCGGGCATCGCCTTCGAGGAGTAGGACGCGACGTACTGGTAGTGGAAATCGTGGCTGAACAGGATCCACCACAGCGTACCCGCGGCGGCGAACAGCGCCAGCCACTGGATGCGAAACGCGATGCGCGCCGGACGCAGTGCGGCTTCACGTCCTCCGGTCGCCGCGAGCCACGACAGGCCGGAGATCAGCGAGGCGAAGAATGCGATCCAGCACAGAAACTGACCGAGGTTCATGTCGCCGACTTTCCCTGCTCCGCTTCGGCCTGGTATTTGGATGGGCACTTCACCAGCAACTGGTCGGCCGCGAACGTGCCCTTCTGATAGCGCCCGATCGCCACGATCGAGATCGCCTGATCGAAGTTGCCGGGAATCACGCCGCGGTACTCGACGTTCATGACCTCACCCTTCGAATCTTTGAGATCGAACTTGAGGTACTGCTCGTCCTGCTTCAGGACATAGTTCTTGTTCGCCAGCACGCCGTTGACCTGCACCATCCCCGAAGCGTTGCGCGCCTCGGCGAACGAGATATAGGGCGTCATCGTCTTGCGAAAGCTGGTGACTCCGAAGCCCGCCGCGACGGCGAGCAGCACGACCGCGAGCACGATCTTCACGTTCATCGCTTCTCCAGATCCTTGATGCGCCGTTCGAGCCGCACCAGGTAGAAGAACAACAGTCCCCATGCCAGCAGAGCCACACCGAGCACCACGCCGTTCGCGTCCAGTCGAATCTCCTTGCTACGGGCGCATCGCGCGTCCCGGTCGTGCTGAGCCGCCCGGAAGACTTCGGCCGGGCGACCGGTTCAAACGGCGGCCTGTTCCGCCCGGCTGCGCTCGAGGCGCAACAGCCGGACTTTCAGGTTGAGGATCCAGAAGAACAACCCGGTGAAACCGATCAGCATCGCGAAGAAGGCGGTGCGGATGCGAGGGTCCATGTCGACCTTACCGCGTGTGTTGATGATCGTGTCCGGGTGGAGTGAAAAATAGAGCCGCGGCACGATGAACAGCAGAAACGGTACGGTCACGAACGCGATCGCCGAGTACACCGCCGACAACCGCGCGCGGCGTTCGTCGTTCTCGATCGAGCTGCGCAGCGCGAGGTAGGCGCCGTAGATCAGCAGCAGGAAGAAGATCGAAGTCTCGCGCGGATCCCAGTTCCAGTAGGAGTGCCACACGGCCTTCGCCCACATCGAGCCGCTCACGGTGGCGACGATGCAGAACAGCAGGCCGAGCTCGGCCGCGGACGCCGCATGATCGTCGTGCTCGAGCCGTTTGCGCTTGAGATAGAGGATGCTGTGCACCATGGACCACGCGAGCGCCACCACGGTAATCCACGCCGACGGAATGTGGAAATAGAGCACGCGGGTCGTGGGCCCGAGGCCCGGAACCAGCGGCGCCCACAGAAATCCCGCCACCAGTGAACCCGCGATCCACAACAGCAGCACCACGCGCAGGATCATCCGCGCAATCCCTCCCGAAGGCCCATCGTCAGTCGTTCCACAGGTGATCGTACAACAACACACTCACACCGAGCACCGCGGCGGTGAAGCCTAAGAGCAGTCCGAGCTCCGAACGGACCGACAGGTTCTGCCACTGGTTGCGCGTTCCGCTCACGGCCGCCGCCATCACCGGCAACAAGAGCGGCAGCGACACGGCCGCGAACAGCGCGCCGCGGCTGCGGGTCTGGGCGATGATCGCGCCCACCAGCGTGCTCGTCGAAGCGAGCGCCAGGCTGCCCAGGCCGAGCAAGGCGAGGAACCGGCCCCATTGCGGCGGCGGCGCATCCATCAGGATGAAGAACAGCGGTACCGTGACGGCTTCGAGCACCAGCAGGAACACGAGATTGAACAGCAGCTTGCCGACCGCGATCGCGGCGGGTGAGGCGACCATCCGGAGGAACGTGAGCGTGTGCCCGTCCACTTCGCGCACGAACGCGTGGGCGAGCGAGGCCATCGAAGCGAACAGCAGCACGATCCACAGGAACGCGCTCATCAGATCGACGCGGTCGCCGAGCCGTCCCGCCGCGAAGCTCACCGTGGTGAGCGTCGTGAGCGCGAACAGCAGCGAGGCGTTGAGCCCGTAGCGGGTGCGCCACTCGGTCCGGCACTCCTTACGCAGGATCGCCCAGACCGCGGCTCCGAAGTTCGATTCTCCGGTCGGCAAGTCGTAACTCCCGTTCGTCGTTGGTGGCGAGCAGCACGAGACCCTGATGGCGGAAGTCGTCGACGATGCGCTCGACGATTTCGCGGCCGGGACCATCCAGATGACTTCCGGGTTCGTCCAGCAGCAGGAGTGCGGGGCGATGGAGGATCGCGAATGCGAGCCGCACGCGCTGGCGCAAGCCCGACGAGAGCGCGGCGATGCGGTCTTTGGCGCGCGCTTCGAGCCCGGTCGCCGCGAGCGCCGTCGCGATCGCTTCCTGCGCCGCTCCCGCTCCGCGCGCCGCCGCGGCAAAGAGCAAGTTCTCCTCCACCGACATCTCATCGTAGAACGCGAGTTCGGGTGCGGCGAAGCCTGCGATCGTGCGGCGCTGCGGCGGATCGATCGCGCGTCCCTCCGCGCGGACCTCGCAGCTTCCGCGGGTCGGGCGCAGCAGCCCGGCCACGATCCGCAGCAGCGTGCTCTTGCCGCTTCCGTTCATGCCGGTCACGGCGACCACCCCCGGCCCCGCGAGCGCGAAGTCCAGCGACTCGAGACCGCGGCCGGGAGCGAAACGATGACCGAGCCCCGTGGCGGTGACCGACACGTCGATCGCGGGAATGGCCGGTACGCTCATCCCGCGGGCGCCGGTGTGGTGCCTTCGAGTTCGGCGACCCGCCGCGACAATTCGGGCAGCACGCGCGCGCGCGCCTCCGCGCGGCTGCCCGTCACCATGGCACCGGCTGCATGCGGATGTCCGCCGCCGTTCAACGCGGATGCGATCGTGTCGATCGACACGCGCCCGGTCGAACGCATGCTCACCTTCACCTTGTTCGGCTCGACCTCGGAGAACAGCACCACGACCTCGACCCCGGCGATCATCCGCGGCAGATCGACCAGGCCCTCGGTGTCGGCGCCGACGAGCCCGTTGCGCTGAAAGTGTTCGGGGGCCGCTTCGAGCACGACGATCCGGCCCTGATCGTGCACTTCCATCGCACTCAGCACTTCGCCGAAGAACCGCAGGCGTCCGGCAGGCGCCTGCGCGTTGACGCGCGAGTAGAGCAACTGCGGATCGATGCCGGTATCGAGCAACGTCGCCGCCATGCGGTGCGCGGCACCGTCGGTGTTGGAGTAGCGGAACGATCCGGTGTCGGTCATGAGCCCGATGTAGAGCGCCTCGGCGATTGCGGTCGTGATCGTGCCTTCGCCTTCGCGGATCAGGTCGTACACCATCTCCGCCGCGGCGGCCGCATCGGGTTCGATCACGTTCACGCTGCCGAAGCCCTGGTGCGTGACGTGGTGATCGACGACCGCGACCGCGATGATGTGCTGGTCGATGTGATCCGCGAGCCGCCCGATCCGCTGGCGGTTGCTGGTGTCGAGCACCAGCAGCGCATCGCATTCGCTGAAACGGCGCTCGGCCAGTTCCGCGGTCCACGTCTCGACCGGATGGTGCTGGGCCAGGAACCGGTACGCGTGCGGCAGCGGCGAGTCGTTCAGCACGTGGACGGTCTTGCCGCGTTCGCGCAGCCACAGCGCCATCGCGACTTCGCTGCCGATGCCGTCACCGTCGGGATTGATATGGGTCGTGATCAGGAAAGTGCGGTGGCGTTCCAGAAATGCATGGAGCGCGACACGATCGGGACTGCGGGCCGCCGTCACTCGCGCGCTCCCGAGGTACGTTCACGGCCGGCCTTTGCCCCGCTGCCGGGCAGCGTGAAGCCCGCGACCTCCTGCAGGAACCACGCATGGAGCGCGGAGTCGTTCGTGAGCTCGGGGTGAAAGCACAGTCCCACCACGCGCCCGGAACGCACGCCGACCGGCTCGCCCTGGGGTGCCGGTCCGTGCGCGGCCGCCAGCCGCGCGATCACTTCGATCCCGGCCCCGAGCTCCGTGAGCCGGGGCGCGCGGATGAACACGCCGTGCATCGTTCGATCGAGCGGACCGACCGTGAGATCGGCGGTGAACGAGTCGATCTGGCGTCCGTAGGCGGTGCGCTCGACGACCACATCGAGCACGCCGAGCGGAGGTGCCGGCAGGCCCGCCCCGCCGCGTCCGAGCAGGATCACGCCGG
>JANLWX010000054.1:0-12064 GCA_031364845.1 Candidatus Eiseniibacteriota bacterium | reverse complement strand
GCGCGCGTTCGGCGCCGAGGTGATGCTCGTCGAAGGCACGATCTCCGATGCCGGCAAGGCCCTCGCCGCGTGGGCGCCTTCGCCCGAGTGGTGGCACGTCGCGACACTCAAGGAACCGTTCCGGCTCGAGGGCAAGAAAACGCTCGGCTACGAGATCGCCGAGCAGTGCCGGTGGATCCTGCCCGACGTGATTCTATATCCGACCGGTGGCGGCACCGGACTCGTCGGGATGTGGCGCGCGTTCCTCGAACTCGCCGAACTCGGATGGATCGAGCCGCGGCTTCCGCGCCTCGTGGCCGTTCAGGTCGAAGGGTGCGCGCCGATCGTGCGCGCGCACGCGTCCGGCGCCGAGCGGGCGTCGCCATGGGTCGATGCGCAGACGGTCGCGAGCGGTCTGCGCGTACCCGCGCCGTTCGCCGACGATCTCATCCTCCGCGCAGTGCGCGAGTCGCAGGGGACAGCGATCGCGGTCTCGGAAGAAGCGATGCTCGACGGCATGCTCGATCTCGCCGCAGAAGGATGCTTCGCCTGCCCCGAAGGCGGAGCGACGCTCGCGGCGCTGAGGACGATGCGCGCCACGGGTGCGGTGCGGCAGACCGACCGGGTCGTGATCTACAACACCGGCAGCGGTCTCAAGTACCCCGAAGCGTGGCGGACGGCGCTCGCGCGCCGGGGGTGAGGCCGCAAGGCGTCAGAGCCTGCAACGCGTCAGTGCCCCCATCTCGCGCATACGCCCGAGCTTCAACTTATGAGGTTTTTCCCAGGGTCACTGGAGCATCGCGAGACCTCGTGTGCAGGTGGCGCAGGGTTCGGTTCGCGTGTAGGGTTTGCCTGTGAACCTCCTCTGTCTCGGTCGCGTGATTCGGGCTTGCGCGGCGCTCGCCTGCGCGGCATCCATCATCGCGTGGGCGCCTGCGTCATCGAGCGCCGACTCGACGGACGATCTCCGCGCGAAAACCGCTTCATCGCGCGCCGAATCGGGGCCGCGTAAGGGCGAGAACCGCGTGCTCCTGCTCCCGCTCGAAGGCACCGTGTCGCCGGTCATGGCCGGGTCCCTTGAGCAGGCACTGGCGCGCGCCGAACGCGAGCAGTATCGCGCGCTGATCGTGCGCCTCGACACGCCGGGTGGACTCGAATCCAGCATGCGCACGATGGTGAAGAGCCTGCTCGCAACCCCGGTGCCGGTGCTGGTGTGGGTCGGACCGAGCGGCGCGCGCGCGGCGTCGGCCGGAGTGTTCGTCACGATGGCGGCGGATGTGGCGGCGATGGCGCCCGGCACC
The DNA here is from genome assembly GCA_031364845.1 of Candidatus Eiseniibacteriota bacterium. Taxonomy (GTDB): domain Bacteria; phylum Eisenbacteria; class RBG-16-71-46; order RBG-16-71-46; family RBG-16-71-46; genus JANLWX01. Next base: position 10,784 of record JANLWX010000054.1, on the reverse strand, counting down.
AACATCGGCGCCGCAACGCCGGTCCAGATGCAGGGCACGATGGACTCCACGCTCGCGCGCAAGGCCGCGAACGACGCCGCGGCATTCGCGCGCACGATCGCCGAGCAGCGCGGGCGCAATCGCGAATGGGCCGAGCAGGCGGTGCGCAAGGCGGTCGCGGCCAGCGAACGGGAGGCGGTCGAACTCGATGTCGTCGACTTCGTGGCTTCGAGCGAGTCCGAACTCCTCGCGAAAGCCGACGGCATGCAATGGCGCCGCGGTGAGCAGTTGCGCGCGCTGGATGTGAAGGGGTTGCCGATCGACACGATCGATCCCGGATTCCGCGTCAGGCTGCTCACCGTGCTCGCGGATCCCAACATCGCCTACATCCTGCTGATGCTCGGATTCTATGGACTGCTGTTCGAACTCCAGAATCCCGGCGCGATCCTGCCCGGCATCGTCGGCGGCATCTGCCTCATCCTCGCGTTCTTCGCGCTCTCCACGCTTCCGGTCAACTACGCCGGCATCGCGTTGCTGGTGCTGGCGGGTGTGTTCTTCCTCGCCGAGATCAAAGTCGCGAGCCACGGACTGCTCGCGGCGGGCGGCGTGATCGCGATGCTGCTCGGCTCGCTGTTCCTGTTCGAAGGCGATGGTGTGCGGGTGTCGTGGGCGGTGATCCTGGGCGGCACCGTGACGACCACGGTGTTCTTCCTCGTGATCGTCGCCGCGGGACTGCGCGCGCAGAAGCGGGCGGTGACCACGGGTGCCGCCGGGATGATCGGCGCGCGCGCTGTGGTGCTGGAACGGGTCGCGCCCGAAGGTCGCGTGCGGCTGGGAGACGAAACGTGGAGCGCGCGCGGTGCGCGCGACATTGAAGTGGGAACGGAAGTCGAAATCGTGAGCGTGGACCGTCTGACCCTCGTGGTCCGGCCGGCCGTCAGGGAGGGATAGCATGGGACCGTTGGTCGGATCGTTCGCTTTCTTCATCGTGCTGCTGGTGATCGTCGTGTTCGCGAACGCGGTGCGCGTCGTGCGCGAGTACGAGCGTCTGGTCGTGTTCCGCCTCGGCCGCCTGGTCGGTGAGCGCGGCCCGGGACTGGTGCTCTTGATTCCGATCGTGGATCGCGCGGTCAAAGTCGGCCTGCGCACCGTGACGATGGACGTTCCGCCGCAGGACATCATCACGCGCGACAACGTGTCGGTGAAGGTCAACGCGGTGATCTACTTCAAGGTGGTCTCCGCCGCCGATGCCGTCGTCCAGGTCGAGAACTTCCTCTACGCCACGTCGCAGATCTCCCAGACCACGCTGCGCTCGATTCTCGGCCAGCAGGAGCTCGACGAATTGTTGTCGGAGCGCGAGAAGCTCAATCAGGCGCTTCAGCAGGTGATCGACCGCCAGACCGAGCCGTGGGGCATCAAGGTTTCGAACGTCGAGGTCAAGAACGTCGACCTGCCGCAGGAAATGCAGCGCGCGATCGCTCGACAGGCCGAAGCCGAGCGCGAGCGCCGCGCCAAAGTCATCAATGCCGAAGGCGAGTACCAGGCGGCCGCGCGTCTGGCGGAGGCCGCCGCCGTCCTCGGGCGCGAGCCCGCCGCACTGCAGCTGCGCTATCTGCAGACGCTGGCCGAGATCGCGACCGAGAACAACTCGACCACCATCTTCCCGGTGCCGGTCGACTTCCTGCGCGCGTTCATGACCTCGATGGAGCGCAAGGCCTGATGCTTGATTTCGAGATCCCCGCGGCCGCGCGACACGTTTCACGTTTGCGGTGCGCACTGAACGCGCGGTCAGCGGGGTCACGATGCGCCTGCTGATCTCGGGCGCGAGCGGTTTCATCGGCGGCGCACTCGTGCCACATCTCGAAGGCGCGGGACACGATGTGTCGCGGCTCGTGCGCCGCGTGCCCGAGAAGCCGAACGACATCCGCTGGGATCCCGCTCGCGGGTCGCTCGATCCCGCATTGCTCGAAGGCTTCGATGGTGTCGTCCATCTCTCGGGCGAAGGCATCGCCGACGAGCGCTGGACGCCGGCGCGCAAGCAGCGCCTGTGGAGCAGCCGCATCGAGAGCACGCGGCTCCTGTCCGAGACCCTCGCCCGTCTCGAACGCCGCCCGCGTGTGCTGGTGTCGATGTCGGCGGTCGGCTTCTATGGCGATCGCGGCGACGAGGAACTCACCGAATCGAGCGCCGAAGGACGCGGCTTCCTCACGCGACTCGCGCGCGCGTGGGAGCAGGCCGCCGAGCCGGCCCAGCGCGGCGGCATCCGTGTCGTGCATCCGCGCATGGGCATCGTGCTCGGAGCGCAGGGCGGCGCATTGGCGAAAATGATGACCCCGTTTCAGTTCGGCGTCGGCGGTCCGATCGGCAACGGCCGTGCGTGGTGGAGCTGGATCGCGCTCGAGGACGCCGTCGCGGCCACCGACTTCGTGCTGCGGAGTGACCGCCTCGCGGGACCCGTGAACTTCACTGCGCCGCATCCGGTGCCGAATGCGGAATTCGCGCGCGCGCTGGGGGCCGCACTCGGCCGGCCCTCGTTCTTCCCGGTGCCGGCGTTCGTGCTGCGCGCGATGTTCGGCGAGATGGCGAACGAGGCCCTGCTCTCTAGCGCTCGCGCGATGCCGGCCGCCTTGCTCGGCGCGGGCTACACCTTCCGTCATCCCGAACTCGAGAGCGCGCTCGCCGCTGCGGTGGGACGCGCGACCGCCGCCACGGCCGCATGAGCGGGCGGCCGGATGCGGGCGCTCCGCCCGCTCACGTGGCGATCCGGCTCACGGACGTCGTGAAGGAGTACGGCGCTGGGCCCGTCGGTGATCGTGACCGTCGCAAGCCCGCCGATTCCGCGGAGACCCCGTTCGTCCGCGCGCTCGCCGGGGTGAGTTTCGACATCGAGGCGGGCGAGCGCGTTGCGATCGTCGGTCCGAGCGGCTCCGGCAAGAGCACGCTGCTCCACGTGATCGCGGGCATCGATGTTCCGACTTCGGGCGAAGCGTGGGTCGCGGGGCGCGCGCTCGCGCGGCTCGGCGATGATGCGCTGACGCGCCACCGCCGCGACGCGGTCGGCATGGTGTTCCAGTCGTTCCATCTGCTGCCCACGCTTGCCGCGCGCGAGAACGTGGCACTGCCCGCCTTGCTCGCCGGCAGCGGCGAACGCGCCGCACTCGCGCGCGCCGACGAGTTGCTCGGCGAAGTCGGGCTCGGCGAGCGCCGCCGCGCGATGCCGCACACGCTCTCGGGTGGCGAGATGCAGCGCGTGGCACTCGCGCGCGCGCTGATCCGCGAGCCGCGCCTGCTGCTCGCCGACGAGCCGACCGGCAATCTCGACTCGCGGGCTTCCGGGCGCGTGCTCGAGATGATCGTCGAGCTGAGCCGCGTGCACGGCACCACGGTGGTGATGGTCACGCACAGCCGCGAAGCGGCGGCGATGGCGGAGCGCGTGATCGAAATCCGCGACGGCGCCGTCACCGGCGACCGCCGCGCGCCGTACCCGACACCCGCCCCGTGACCGCCGCGTTCCGCTGGATCATCGCGCGGCATCTTGCCCGCGAGCGGCTCCGCACGCTGCTCACGCTGGCTGGCGTCGCCCTCGGTGTCGGCGTGTTCGTGAGTGTGCGGCTCGCGAGCACCTCGGCGCTCGCGTCGTTCACCGACACCGTCGATGCCGTGGCGGGCCGCGCGAACCTCGAGCTGAGCGGCGGGAGCGAAGGCATCGACGAGCGCGCGTTTCCGCTTGCCCGCGGGACCGCGGGCGTGATCGCGGCGGCGCCGATCGTCCAGATCGATGCGCTCGCGCGACCCGGCGGTCCGGCTTCGCGCAGGGCTTCGGATGATCCGGACGCGATGCGCGCGCGTGTGTCGTATCCCGATCAGGTGCTGGTGCTCGGCGTCGATGTGTTTTCGGAAGCCGCGTTCGAGCGCTTTCGGTTGTGGGGCGATGCCGACTCCGCGACGGCAGGAGCGGGCCCCGCGGCACTCGAGTTCCTGAACGATCCGCGCGCGGCCGCGATCACGCGCGCGCTCGCGACGCGCCATGGGCTTGCTCCAGGCGATTCGCTGACCGTGCTGTCGTCCGGTCTTCCGGTCGTCCTGATCGTGCGCCGCGTGATCGAATCCCAGGCGCTGCAGCAGGCCTACGGCGGCAACGTCGTGATCGTGGATCTCGCGGCGGCGCAGCAACACTTCAACCGGCTCGGCCGTCTCGATCGCATCGATCTGGTCGTCGATCCCGCGCGCCGCGATGCGGTTGCCGCCGAACTCACGCGTCGCCTGCCGGCCGGCGTGACGGTCGAGACGCCACGTGGCCGCAGCCGCCAGGTCGAGAACATGGTGCGCGCATTCCAGCTCAATCTCACGGCACTCTCGTTCATCGCGTTGTTCGTCGCGTCGTTCCTGATCCTCAACACCGTGTCGATGTCGGTGACCCGCCGCCGCCGCGAGATCGGCATCGTCCGCGCGCTCGGCATGACGCGCGCCGACGTCGCGGCGCTGTTCGTCAGCGAGGGCGTGTTCTTCGGAGTGATCGGAGGAGCGATCGGGCTCGTCCTCGGCACGCTGCTCGCGCGCACCACGCTGGGCGCCGTGTCGCAAACGTTGAACGATCTCTATCTCGTCTACCACGCGCAGACGTTGCGGCCGGATGTCGCGAGTTATGTGATCGCCTACGTCCTCGGCGTGCTCGTGTCGCTCGCCGCCGCCCTGGTGCCCGCGCTCGAGGCCGCAGCGACGCCGCCCGCGAGCACCGTCCGCCAGGGGGCATTCACGCCACCTTCGCACCGCGGCTTCGGCCGTTGGACGCTGCTCGGCGCAATGCTGCTCGGCGCAGCCGCGCTGGTCGCCGTGTGGACCGTGAGCACGCACCGGCCGTGGGGCGGTTTCGTGAGTGCCGCTCTGGTGCTCGCCGCGGGCTCGGCGCTCGCGCCTGGATTCACGCTCGCGATCGAATCCGCAGTGGCTCCGCTCGCGCGGCGGCTCGGCGGGATCGAAGCCGCACTCGCGACCGGATTCCTGCGCGCATCGGTCGCGCGCACCAGCGTGGTCGTCGCAGCACTCATGGTGTCGGTCGGCATGTGGGTGGCGCTCAGCATCATGGTCGGCAGCTTCCGCCGCACCGTGGACACCTGGATCCAGCAGAGTGTGCGCGGCGATCTCTACGTGGAGCCGGCCGGCCACCGGCTCAACCTCTCGAGCACCGTCCTGTCCGCGTCGCTGGTCGATTCGCTGCGCAGAACACCCGCGATCGCGGCGGTCGACACGTATCGCGGATCGCGCATCACCTATGGCGGCCGGCCGGCGTTCGTCGCGGGGATCGACTTCGAAGTCCAGCGCCGCTTCGGCCGGCTGTCGTTCACGCGCGGCGATCCCCGGGAACTGCTCGCCCGGGCGCGCTCGCGCGACGAAGTGATCGCGAGCGAGAGCTTCGCGCACCACCACCGGGTGGCACCCGGAGATTCGATCGCGCTCGCGGGCGCCGATGGCCGCGTCCGACGCCTGCGCGTGGCGGGCGTGTTCTACGACTACAGTTCGGACGCCGGCATCGTGATGATGGACCGCGGACTCTACGCGCGCATGTGGAGCGATCGCACCGAGAGCCTCGCGCTCTATCTCGCCCCGGGTGCCGACGCCGACGCCGTGCGCGCCCGCCTGGTGTTGCTCGCCGGGCCGGATCTGCTGCTGAGCATCACGCCCAATCGCGCGCTGCGGACGCGCGTGCTCGAAGTGTTCGATCAGACGTTCCGCATCACTTACGCGCTGCAGGCGATCGCGATCCTGGTCGCGGTGCTCGGCGTGTTCGGAACGCTCACCGCACTCGTTCTGCAGCGCCGCCGCGAGATCGGCATCCTGCGCGCCACGGGAGCACTGCGCTCGCAGGTGATGAAGATGGTTCTGGTGGAGAGCGGCCTCCTGGGTCTGATCGGCGCGCTGCTCGGGGCGATCGCCGGCGTGCTGCTCGCGCTCGTGCTGGTGCACGTGATCAACACGCAGTACTTCGGGTGGACGATCCGCATGGCGATCGATCCGTGGGTGTTCGTGAGTGCCGTGTTCGCGATGGCCGCCGCCGCGATGCTCGCGGGGATCGGACCCGCGCGCCTCGCGGCCGGCCGGCTCGCGGCCGAAGCCGTGAGGGCCGAATGAACCGCATGGCCAGGGCCGCGCGCCGCGCAATCGCCGCGATCACCGGTACCCTCGCGCTGCTCGCGCTGTCCGGCGCCGTTCCCGCCGATACGGCATTTCGCGACGGCTACCGCATCGCGCTGCCCCCGTACACGTTCCAATTTCCCCGTGACCACGCCGCGCATCCGGAATTCCGCACCGAGTGGTGGTACTACACCGGCCATCTCGAGTCGGGGGGGGCGGAGTTCGGATACCAGATCACATTCTTCCGTGTGGCGCTCGACACCGCTTGGCGCACGAATCGATCCGCGTGGGCGCCGCGGGAACTCGTGATCGCGCACGCCGCGTTCACGGACGTCGGCGCGCGCCGGTTCCGGTTCGACGAACGCATCGCGCGGCCCGCGCTTGGCATGGCGGGTGCGGATTCATCGCGTTACCGCGCGTGGATCGACGACTGGAGCGCGGGCCTCGGTCCCGACGGCCGCACGCACGTCCTGCGCGCGGTGGTGCGCGGCGCGCCGGGACGATCCGAGGACGTCGCGATCGAACTCGAACTCGATCCCGGCAAGACACCCGTGGTCCACGGCGACCGCGGCGTGAGTCAGAAGTCTTCAGGTGCCGGAAACGCGTCGCACTACTATTCGCTCACGCGGATGCCGACGCGCGGGCGCATCATCCGAGCGGGGCGTGAACAGCGCGTGACGGGAACGTCATGGATGGATCACGAGTTCGGCAGCAGCCAGCTCGGCGCGGATCAGGTGGGGTGGGACTGGTTCAGCATCCAGCTCGAAGACGGCCGCGATCTGATGCTCTATCGGCTGCGGCTGAGGGACGGGGGCACCGAGCCGCTGTCGAGCGGAACTCTCGTGGAGCGCGACGGCCGCGCGCGGCGTCTGAAGCTCGAGGAGTTCGAACTCACGCCGCTGTCGATGTGGAAGAGCGCGCGAACCGGCGGAAGCTATCCCGCGCGCTGGCGGTTGCGGGTCGCGAGCGCCGGCATCGACCTGGTTCTCGATCCACGCGTGGCGGACCAGGAACTCGTCACGGGTACCACGGGCGGGATCGCGTACTGGGAGGGAGCGGTCGCGGTGGCCGGGACCTCGCGCGGGCAGCGCGTGACCGGCAGGGGATACGTCGAGCTGACCGGATACGCCGGCGCCGCGCTCGACTTCTGAGCCAGGCGGCTCGCGAGCGCAAACCCCGGCTGCGTCATGAACACGATCGTGAGCGCACCCGTGAGTGCGCGCGCGGACCAGTTCACGGACATGCGGTTGTCCTCCTTCGATCGCCATGATGGGCGGAACGGGCCGTCGTGGCCCCTCGAGAATCGATCCTTCGGCTGCCGGTTCCGCTTCGCAGGGGTATCGGTTATCACGAGCGCGGAGTGAAGCCGTTTCTTGCGGTGCCGCCGGCGGTTCCGGGTCTCGGCAACCGGGGCCGGTGGCCGGGATAAGACGGCGGAGGATCCGGCGCCTTGTTTCATCACATTCCCTCGGCTAGTGTTCCGGCGTGCGCACTTCACTCAGACTCACCTGCCTCACGATGACATGTGCGATCGCGCTCGCCGGCTGTTCCTCGAGCCCGTCGCCGGAATCCGCCTCGCCGCCACCTGCGGCTGAGCCGCCGCCGCGCGTCGAGTCGAAATTGCCCGAGGCCGATCCCGAAACCGGCTTCACGCGGATCGTTTCCGGTGCGGTCGACTCGGTCTCTTCCATTCCCGGCTCGAATTCGGCTCAGTTCGCCTATCGCTTCAAGCAGATCGATCCCTCGAGCGACCGGTTTACGTTCCAGGATCGCGAGATGTCGTTCTACTTCCGGCCGACCCCGGGCGCGCTCCACTTCCAGATCGAGAATCGCCAGAACCGTCCGGTGTGGATCGACTGGGACCGCTCGAACTGGTTCGGCACCCTGGGCACCGACAAGGTCGCCCACGGCACCACGCGCTGGTCCGACCGCTACGGAAACCAGCCGCCGACCCAGATCCTCGGTCTCCAGCGCTACAGCGACTACGTGTTTCCGATCAGCTCACTGGTGGATCCGGGCGGCACCGATCAGCAGCTACACCGCACGCTGTTCCCCGAAGACCAGTCCGCGGTGCAGTACGTCGATCGCGTGTTCGGCGTGGACCTCGTGTTCCGCATCGAGGACCGCTACATCCCGTATTCGTTCCGCTTCCGCGTCGCGAGCGTCGTTCCGCGCTGATGTGGCTGATGCGCGCCCTCGCAGGGGTCGCGCCGCGCGCTCGCCGCGGGATCGTCGTCGGACTTGCGCTCGCCGCACTCGGCGTCTCGGGAGCCCGCGCCGAACCTCCGCTCCAGTATCAGAAGCCGCGCTTCAGCCGTGACCAGATCGAGCAGTCGCTGCTCGCTTCGGGAGAGCGCTGGCTGTTCGTGTTCGGAACCCGCGATCCCGAAACCGCACCGGCGCTGCGGGCACGCGCGCGACTGCTCGCGAGCCGCATGGCAGGCGGCGACTCCGCGGCGGTCGTCGCCGATCGCGAACTGGGCTCCGCAACCGCGGCGCGGAGGTCGCTGATCCTGATCGGCGGACCGGCAGAGAACGACTGGACCGCAAAGCTCGCCGCCGCACTCCCGCTGCAGTTCACGCACGACGGCTTCCGCTGGCAGGATCGCGAATATGCGCGCGCGGGTGATGTGATCCAGCTCGTCTATCCGCACCCGCTCGATCCGCGACGCATGGTCGTGCTGATCGCCGGGAATTCGGCGGAAGCGATGACGCGGCGTGGCGGCGGGCTGCTCTCGGGTGGCGACGACTGGCGCATTCACCGTGACGGGGAACTCGCGCGTTTCGGCTCGTTCGCTCACTCGGCCATGACTCCGTGGCGCTACGATGCATCACTCGACCGCGATCGCGAGCGCGAACGCGAGTCGTTCACGCGATCCCTCACGCGTACCACGGCGCACGGCATCACGATCGCCGTGCCGCCGGGAGTCGACGCCACGCGTGCGCGCCGCGAGGCCGAAGGCGTGCTGCGCCGTCTCGCGGAAGCCGGCATGAGCCCGGCCGCGACGCGCGGGCCCCTGTCGCTCACGCTTTATCGCACGCTCGAAGAGAAGGCGGCGTACACGCGCATCTCGCGTCCCGAACACGTTGCGGACGACGGCGCCGCGCACGCCGCGCGCGCGGCGGGTCGCGACGAGATCGACGGATGGTCGGTGGCGACGGCGGCGCTGCGCCGTCGCGGAGGCTCGCTCGATTCGCGTTTCATGGTGCCGGCCGGGGTCATGATCGCCGGGCGCTACGGCGGTGAATCGCTCGCGCGCGCGGTGAGCCGGATCGGCTTCGCACGCCTGCTGCCGGTCGCGCGCGATGCCGCCGGCGCCGATTCGATGTGGCGCTCGCCCCTGATCTGGATTCCGGCGCGCGCGCTGCTCGCGCAGAGCGTGTTCGAGTGCGCGGGAGCGGGTGGCGCGGCCGCGCTCGCGAAATTGCTGACGCGAGATCCGCCGCGGGAGTTCGAGGCACTGTGCCGCACCGCCGGCGTCGACGCGCAGGAAGTCGAGCAGCGCTATCGCGCGCTCAGCGATTCGCTCGCCTACGCCGGACGGCGCGAGCGCCCCGCGCATCCGCTGCCCCGACGGTGGCTGCCGGCCGACGGTTTTCAGCGCGGAGCCTGCTTTGCACATTCCGTGAGCCTCGAGCACGGCTACCTGTCGGGCGACGCCGCGCGCGAGCTCAAGTCCCTTCAAAATATGGGTGCGAACTGGATCTCACTCACGCCGTTCGGATACCTGCCAGGACTCGATGTTCCGGAGATCCATCCGAGCGCGCAGGGCGGTCCCGAGGAAGAGACCGACGAGTCGGTATGTGAAGCCGCGGCGCGCGCGCGGGCGGCGGGCCTTCGCGTATGGCTCAAGCCGCACCTGTGGACGCGCGGCTGGGTCGGCGAGCTGGAGTTCAGCCCGCGCGGTTGGGGACGCTTCTTCGAGCAGTACCGGCGCTTCATTCTTCACTATGCACTGCTCGCCGAACGCGAGGGCATGGATGGACTGGTCGTGGGCCACGAACTCCCGACCGCGACGCTCGGCCATCCCGAGCCCTGGCGCCGGCTGATCGCGGACGTGCGCCGCGCGTACACGGGAACGCTGACCTACGGTGCCAACTGGGACCGCGAAGTCGATCAGATCGCATTCTGGGATGCGCTCGATGTGATCGGCGTCTCGTTCTACGACCCGCTCGCCGCCGAGCCGACACGCGATGTCGCCACACTCACGGCGGGTGCGAAGAAGGGACTCGAGCGTCTGCACGCGATCGCATCACGCAGCGGTCGGTCGGTGGTGCTGCTCGAAGCGGGCTACGCCTCGACGCCGACCGCGCCCGTGCGCCCGTGGGAGGAGGACCGCGGAAGCCCCGATCTCGAAACCCAGCGCGCGTGTTACGACGCGCTGGTCCGCGCGCTCGAACCCGAGGACTGGGTGGCAGGTGCGTTCTTCTGGAAGTGGTTCAGTTCGTCATCGAGCGGTGGTCCGCGCGACGGATCGTTCACGCCCCGCGGCAAGCCGGCACAGCAGGTGATGGCGCGTGCGTTTCGGGAATGGAACGGAAGACCGGTACGGGTTCCGGCTGTGAAGCCGCCGCGTTAGTCTAGGCGGTGTCCGAGAACTTCGAGTGCAAGGCGGCGAGGAGCGACGAGCGAGGCGTGTCGTAAGACACTCCGCAGCGAGGAGCGACGAAGC
>JANLWX010000041.1:0-20799 GCA_031364845.1 Candidatus Eiseniibacteriota bacterium | reverse complement strand
CGGAGACAGCTCGACCGAAGGTCTCGACGATCCCGATGCGCGCGGTGGCTATCATGGCTGGGCCAACCGGCTCGCGCAGCGCATCGCCGATGTTCAGGGCTCCGTGCTGTATGCGAACCTCGGCATTCGCGGCAAGCTCACCCGCGAGATCCGCGACGAGCAGCTGGCGCCGGCCGCCGCGATGCGGCCCGATCTCGCGAGCGTGTTCTCGGGATCGAACGACATCCTGCGCTGGCGCTTCGATCCGCACGCGATCGAGGCGGATGTCGCCGTCATGCAGCGAACGCTGATTGAGGGCGGAGCCACCGTCGTCACGTTCACGTTGCCCGATCTCACGCCGATCATGCCGGTGGCGCGGGGACTCACGCCACGGGTCCGCGCGATGAACGACGCGTTGCGCCGCGCTTCGGCGGGCACCGGAGCGATTCTCGTCGACTTCGCGAAGCACGCGGTGGGGTCCGACGCACGGCTCTGGAGCGAGGACCGGTTCCACGCGAATGCCGACGGTCACGCGCGCATCGCGGAGGCGCTCGCGCAGGCGATCGGACTTCCGGGCGCCGATGATTCCTGGAAGCAGCCGCTGCCGGGGGCGGCGCCGCGTGGCGCACTCGCATGGTGGGCGGAGGAGATCGCGTGGCTCGCGCGCCATGTTCCGGGCTGGGTGATGAGTGCCGCAGGCCGTGATTCCGAACCCGTCGTCCGCGCGCCCAAGCGCCCGCATCTCGAGCGGTTGGAGCGCGCGGCGGGTTAGTGCCTACTGCGACTCGATCTTCACCGGGCCGTTGTGCGTGACGACGCGGATCGGCTTGCCGCCCTCGCCGAGCTCGGCAGTGAACCAGCGCCCGCGCCGGGTGCGCACCGGCAGGTCGATGTTGGACGGACCATTGCGGGTGCCGGATTCGAGGCTCGCCGAATAGTGCTCGGGGATTTCGAGCGAGACCGGACCGTTGATGGTCTCGGCATCGAGGCCGGCGCCGATCCAGCGACGACCCTTGAGGCGCACCTGGACGGGGCCGTTCTGCGTGCGCCCGACGACGTCTCCGGAGACATCGACCAGCGACATCGGGCCGTTGTGGGTCACGAGTCGCAGCATGCCCGTGATGCCGTGCGCTCCCACCGGTCCGTTCTGCGCCTGCAGATCGATGTCCGTCTTGCGCGGCACCCAGATGCGAAACACCACCGACCAGTTCCGGTCGCGCCCCGCTTCGGGTCCGGTGGCGGTGATGAGATCGTCGTCCATCCGGATGCGGATCTGTTTCGCGAGTGCGTCGGCGTCGTCACGCGACCGGCCGCGGGCGGTGATCACCGCCGTCACGCGCACCATGTCCTGATCCCAGCCGACCACCGATGCTCCGCCGTTCTCGCCGCCATCCACGCGCAGCGTCGCGCCGCTCGACTTCCACTCGGTCGTTCGTTCCTCGCAGTGGCGGTTGCCCTGATCGCCATCGTCGTCGCAATGAACCCAGCGCCCCCAGTCGTCGGTGGCTTTGGGTTCGCCCGCGCGGGCGTGAGGCCCCACGAGGAGAACGGCGACCGACAACGCAGCCATCAATCGTGTACGCATGACGCCTCCGATTCGCGACCCGGCGGACCGCCGGGGAGGCTCCCCGGCGCGCGATCCCGGTCACGGGACGGAGACTTGGATCGGACGACCGCCCGCAGGGTTGGAAGCGGTTCTAGGCGCCGGGTTCCGGTCCGACGGCCGACTTCAGGAACCGAGCGAGGTCCTGCTTGAGCCGCGCCAGCGAAGGCAGATGGATGTACATCATGTGGCCGGCCTCGTAGTAGGCAACCGTGAGATTGGCGCGCAGGGTTTCGTCGAGCCCGAGCCGGCTCACGGTGTAGTCCGTCGCGAAATAGGGCGTAGCGAGGTCGAAGTATCCGCTCGCGACGAACACCTTGAGGAACGGATTGATCGTCATCGCCTTGCGCAGCGTTTCGGCGACGTCGACGAACTGGTTCTCGTGCTCCTCGAAGCGCCAGTTCCCGTGCGTCTTGAAGCTCAGGATCTCGTAGGGCAGATCGCTCTCGAACGCCAGTTCGCCGCGCACGTAGTCGTTGAACGTCGCGGTGTAGGGTCCGATGATGTTGGTGAAGCTCGGATCGTGTCCGGGCTCGGCACCCGTCGCGTCCCGATCGATGCCGGTGAAGCGGCTGTCGAGCCGGCCGACCGAGCGCCGCTGATCGCGCAGCAGCTCCTTCGTGAACCGCATGATCTCGATGCGCAGGTTCGAACGCTCGACATATTCCGCCGTGAGCCCGGTGTAGCGCGCGACCTGCTCGGCGATGCGCGCGCGCTCGTCCGCGGGGAGCGACGAACCCTGCAGCAACGCCACCGCGTAGGGTCCGAGTGCAAACGTCTGAACTTCCTTCAGCGTCGCGGCCAGATCACGCTGCAGCTCGGGCGCGAGTCGCTGGTGAAACCATGCGGTCGCCGCGTACGACGGCAGGTAGAGGATGCACGGCAGATCGTTCGACGGCACGAAGTCGGTGGTGTGGAACTCGAGGATCGACGACACCAGCATGATCCCGTTGAGGTACATGCCGTGGCGCTCCTGGAGGTATCCCGACAATCCGGCGGCGCGCGTGGTGCCATAGCTCTCGCCGATCAGGAACTTGGGAGACGTCCAGCGCCGGTAGCGGGTCGCATACATGCGGATGAAATCCCCGACCGACTCGATGTCCTTCTTGAACGTGTGAAAGTCTTTCGCCTTCTCGCCGACCACGGGCCGGCTGTATCCGGTGCCCACCGGGTCGATGAACACGAGATCGGTCTCGTCGAGCAGCGAGTGCTCGTTGTCGGTGAGCGCGTACGGCGGGCGCGTCAGGTTGCCGATGTCGTCCATTACGACGCGGCGCGGGCCGAGCACGCCCAAGTGCAGCCACACCGACGACGATCCGGGTCCGCCGTTGAATGAGAACGTCACCGGGCGCTTCGCGAGGTCGCCGGCGTCCTTGCGGGTGTAGGCGATGAAGAACACTTCCGCGCGCGGCTGCTCGCCGTCCGACTTGCCCTCGTCGTCGCCTTTCTTTTCGGCTTCCTCCTTCAAGATCATCGTTCCGGTCGTGACCGTGTAGGCGATCGCGCGTCCCGCGATCGTGACACTGTGCCCGGTCTGAACGAGATGATCGGAGGGCGCCGTCTTCGTGCGATCGGCGTCCAAGGGAGTCGGGGTTGCGGGTGCTGCGGGCGGCTCTGCCTTCTTGGCCATGAGGGGGCTCCTTTCGGACGCGCATCCTAGCGGAGTCGACCCCGGCGCGGGTACCGCAGCAACCCGGCGTGGCCCGATCGGCGACGAGCGCCGAATGCCGCCTTTACTCGACCCCGCCGGCCGGGCGAGACTGCGCGGCGACGGCACCCTTTCCGTGCATCATTCGCGGCCTGCCCGCCGGGCAGCGCCGTACCCGGACCTCCTCCACAGGACATCTCATGGGACGCATCTTCGAAACGCGCAAGGCCACGATGTTCGCCCGCTGGGACAAGATGTCCAAGGCGTTCGCCCGGATCGGCAAGGAAATCACGATCGCGGTGCGCGCGAGCGGACCGAACCCCGAAAACAATCCGACGCTGCGGCGCATCATGCAGAACGCGCGCGCGATGAATATGCCGAAGGACAAGGTCGAGTCGGCGATCAAGAAGGCGTCGGGGCAGGGGGCCGAAGCGTTCGAGGAAATCCTCTACGAAGGCTACGGCCCGCATGGTGTGGCGGTGATGGTGGAGTGCGCCACCAACAATCCCGTGCGCACGGTGGCGAACGTGCGCTCGGCGTTCAACAAGAACGGCGGCAACATGGGTTCGACGGGCAGCGTGAACTTCATGTTCAAACGCATGGGTGTGTTCCGCCTCAATCCCGCGGGACTGGATGCCGAGTCGCTCGAACTCGAGCTGATCGATCATGGCCTCGAGGAGATGGGCGAGAGCGTGGGAGAGAAAGGCGAGCCGCAGCTCGTGATCCGCGGCGCGTTCAACGATTTCGGAAAGCTGCAGAAGGCGATCGAGGACCGTGGCATCACGCCGATCTCGGCCGAGTCCGAGTACATCGCGACGACGCCGGTCGAGTTGCCGGAGGACAAGGCCACCGAAGTCCTAGCGATGGTCGACAAACTCGAACAGGACGAGGACGTGCAGAAGGTCTCGCACAATCTCGTCTAACCCCGCCCCGCGGAACATCACTTCCTACCGGGACGCGCCGGTCGCCCGAGGCCACGCGTTCGTCGCCCTCCGGAGCCGCGATCGTCCACCGCGGCGATAATCCGCGAGCCGGGCAGTCCACGCCGTATCTCTGGGAGGCACCCATGCATCGCCGCGCTTCGCTGCTTCTTCTCGCTGCACTCGTTCTTTCGGCCCCGGCCGCCCGCGCGCAGTCCATCACCCGGCCGCCCGACGGCGACAACCAGCGCGCGTCGGTCAGCCAGTGGATCGGACTGGTCAAGGTCACGGTCGACTACAACAGCCCCGACGTCCACGGGCCCGGGGGTGAGGATCGAGCGGGACACATCTGGGGCGAGCTGGTTCCGTACGGTCTTCACGATCTCGGCTTCAACAACTGCAAGACGTGCCCGTGGCGCGCGGGGGCGAACGAGAACACGGTGTTCACCGTCTCGCACGACGTGCAGATCGAGGGCCAGCCGCTCAAAGCCGGCGCCTACGGCGTGCATATGCTCGCGGGCCCGGACGAGTGGACGGTGATCTTCAATAACGTCAGCACGTCATGGGGCAGCTTCACCTACGACGAGAAGGACGATGCGCTGCGCGTCAAGGTGAAGCCGCAGAAGTCCGCATACCACGAATGGCTCGACTACTCGTTCACCGACCGCAAACCGGCGCAGGCGACGTGCGCGCTGCAGTGGGAGAACCTCGCCGTACCGTTCACGATCACGGTCCCCAACATCCACGACCTCTACGTCGAGCGGATGAGCCGTGAGCTGCGCGGTTCGCACTGGTTCACGTGGACCAATTTCGAAGCCGCGGCCCAGTACTGCCTCACGAACAAGACGCACCTGAAGGAAGGTCTCGTGTTCGCGCAGAAGGCGGTGTCCGAACCCTTCGTGGGATCGGAGAACTTCAAGACGCTGAGCACGCTCGCCCAGCTCCAGATCGCCAACGGCATGCAGGCCGAGGCGAAGCAGACGATCGCGCGCGCCATGAGCGGCGGCACGCCGGGTGCGGTGGAAACCCACATGTTCGCGCGGGGGCTCCAGCTCAGTGGATCGAACGACCTCGCGATGGACGTGTTCCTCACGAACGCGAAGCGCCACGCCAACGTGTGGCCGGTGCAGCTCGGGCTGGCGCGCGGCTATGCGACGTCGGGCAACACGCGCAAAGCGGTGGAGCACGCGAAGCTCGCGTTGAAGCAGGCGCCCGACGAGCCGAACCGCAAGAACGTCGAGAATCTGATCAAGGAGTGGGAAGCGACCGCGAAGAAGTAGCGTGGCAGTTTCGACGGAGGCGCGGCGACCGGCGATGGCCGGTCGTCGCGCATTCAGGGTGCTACTGATAGCGTCGCTTGAGCGCCCCCCAGCTCATCCGCAGCGCCGGCGTGGTCGCGTCGGCGTAGGACGAGATGAGATTCGCCGCGGCCTGCGTGACGAACACCGTGCCCAGTCCATCGAGTGCCACGCCGAACGGGCCCGACAGGTTTGACGCGATCATGCCGGTCGAGACTCCCGCGGCCGAGAAGCGCTGAACGCGCTTGTTGCCCGATTCCACGACGACGATCGGAGCCGTGTGCGCGGCCGCGATCGCGACGGGAAAGCTGAGCTGCCCGGCGGCGGTTCCCTGCGAGCCCCACGTCTCGATGAACGCACCGGTTGCCGAGAAGCGCTGGATGCGATGGTTCGTGTAGTCGGCAACCAGCACTTCGCCGTTCCAGTCGACGGCGATCCCGGCTGGCAATCCGAATTGCCCCGGGCCGGTGCCCGACGTTCCGAATGAGCCGAGCCAGGTGCCCGTGCGCGTGAAACGCTGAACGCGGCGGTTGGTGGCATCGCTGACGTAGACGTCGCCGTTGGGCCCGACTGCGATTCCGAATGCACCTCGAAATTCACCAGGCCCCGAACCGGTCCAGCCCCATGTCCGCACGAACTGGCCGTCGGGCGCGAACACCTGCACGCGGTCGTTGCGGAAGTCGGCGACGAACACGGTGTCCGCGGCGTCGACCGCGATGAATTCGGCGCCGCGAAACTGCCCGGGCTCCTTGCCCGTCGTGCCCCACTCGTCGATGAACACACCTTCACGCGTGAAGCGCTGGATGCGATCGTTGCTGGTGTCCATCACCAGCACGCGACTCTGGTGGTCGCACACGATTCCGGTGGGTGAGGCGAACTGTCCGGGACCGGTCCCCGGTGATCCCCACGGGGCAGGGTCCGCGGCGAGGACCGCCGGAAGCAGAAGGGCATGAACCAGGATGAGGACCGCGCGGCGGCGCGTCCGTGTTCGTGATGGGGTCTGCGACCGGCGGCTCATGGGTGCCTCGAGGTGGATCGGGTTTGGATTCCCGGCGCCACGGCAACCGCGTGCGGCGGCAGGCAGTCCGATGGCTCGGTCCAACGCCCGGTCACCCCTGATACCGCGCCCGGCGGCGAAAGGTCCGCGATTCTTCGTCGGGCGCTCTCCGGCGGGAGGAACTCCGCTCAGCCGGTGCCCGCGGTGGCTTCGACTCCTGTCGCTTCGCGGCGATAAGCGCGCAACGCCGGCGTGCGCCACGCCACCCAGCCCGTGGCGGCGAGGCAGCCGAACGCACCGCTCACGACGGCGAAGGTGGCGCCCCACAGGTTGGCGACGAGTCCGGCTTCGAACTCACCGAGCTGTGGTCCGCCCATGAAGAACATCATGTTCACGCTCGTCATGCGCCCGCGCATCGAGTCGGGCGTGTTCAGATGCCGGACCAGGTTGCGGATCACCATGCTCACGGTATCGGTGGCGCCGGTCAGCGCCAGCGCCACGAACGTGAGCATGAAATTGCGCGACAGGCCGAACACCAGTGTCGCGAGACCGAAGCCCGCGACCGAGATCAGCATGGTCCTCCCGCGGCGATCGATGCGATCGATCAGCGGAACCAGAGCGGCACTCGCGATCAGCGCGCCGACCGAGGGTGCTGCCGACAGAAGCCCGTACCCTTGCGCGCCGACGTGCAGGATGTCCTGCGCGTAGATCGGCAGCAGCGCGGTCGCCGAAGCGAAGAACGTCGCGAAGAAATCGAGCAGCATGGTCGAGCGGATGAGCGGATTGCGGAACACGAACCGCAGTCCGTCACGCGCGGCGGCGATGCTGACGTCACTGCGCTCGCCGGGCGCAGCTTTCGGCAGATCGCGCATCTGAGCCAGAGCGACGATCACCGCCACGAACGAGACCGCGTTGAGCGCGTAGGCCCAGCCGACTCCGAAGCCGCCGATCACGAGTCCGCCGATCGCGGGTCCGACGACCGAGGCAATCTGAAACATGATCGTGTTGAGGCTGATGGCGTTCGCGAGGTGATCGCGGGGAACCAGCGTCGGGATGAGCGCCTGGCGCGCGGGGCCATCGAACGATCCGAACGCCGAACCCAGCGCTGCGAGCAGATAGACCGGCCACAGTGCCTGAACTCCGGCAAACGTGATCAGTGCGAGCACCGCGGCACACACCAGCATGCCGCCCTGCGTCACGTACATGAGGCGGCGGCGATCCATGGCGTCGGCGATCACGCCGCTCACGAGCGAGAACGCGATGATCGGCAGGACGCGGACGAGCCCCACCATTCCGAGCGCCAGGCCGCGCTGGTGTTCGGGAACCAGCAGTGAGACGTGCCACAGGATCGCCGCGCTCTGCATCATCGAGCCGGCCATCGAGATCAGCTGGCTCGACCACAGGAGGCGAAAGTTGCGATGCTCGAGAGAAGCGAACGGGGAGAGCGTGGGGCGAGTGGGCATGTCCGCCGGGATCGGAGATCGGGACGATGTGTCGGTGGGAGCCGGGCATCATGGCATTGTGAGCGGTGTCGCTCAAATGCACGGCCGCTGATTCCCGCGCGGCTGAAGCGGAGTCGCCGAAGGAGGGACTCCGGTGCAGCGACTCGAACGGCCGCCCGCTTCTGGACCGCCAAGGGCACAAAGAGGATCGCCGCCGTGACGCAGGATCCCTTACAAGATCCCGGTTCTCCGGCGGCGTGCGGCCCCTTGTTGCCGAAGTACCCGCCGGCGGAGGTGATCGGCGCCACGACCCGAAGGCTGTAACGCGATCATCTCGACGCCGGGAGTGTGCGGCCCCCTTGCTACTCTTCCCCATGCAGTTGCGAGAGACGATGGAGGTCACCTCTCAATGAGTTTTGTCGAACCAACCTGCGAAGCGTTTAGCGATTTGTTGCGGCGGCCGACGGTGGCGTCACGGTGAACGCCGAAGCGTAGATGGGTTCGCCCTCGCGCCGGATCTCGAGCCGGTATCGTCCCGGTTCAAGGACCGAGGCGGGCACCAGCAACACGAGCGAAGCATGAGCGCTGTCCCACCAGTCGGAGACCGGGCGCTGTTCGCTCCACACCTTCTCGCCGCCGCCTCCGAGCACGCTCACTTCGATCGTGCCCTCCGGGCGGTCACCCTCAAATGGCCGGTGTTGGATCACGATCGGCTGATAGAGCCGCCCGGTCGCGTGTTCCACAACGGGCTCGCTCGGGGTCCCGCGCGTGGTTGCAGGCAGGAACAGCAGGCGCATCGGGCCGGCCCACGACTGGGTTTTGCGCTCGTTCACCCGCCGCGCGAGCTCCCCGCGCAACTCACGTTGTTCGGATTCAAGCCTGGCAAGGTCGCGCGTCATCACCCCGTGCGAACGCTGCAGTTGGGGATAAGCCACGATTCCACGGTAGGCGGGGTATGCGAGCAGTGCGACGACGATCGCGAGCCCCGGAGCGAACATCAGCACCGACCGCGGGACGCGGGCAACGTCGCGGACCGGCTTGCGCGACGGTCCGGTGGCCGCGTCCGCGCGGCGCGTGAGCTCGACGGCGCCCAGGCAATCCGGACATCCCCGCACGTGAGATCCGATCCGCGCCAGGGCGGGCGTGGAGAGTTCCGGGTCGGCGGTCGCGAACAGGACGATGTCCTCGGCCGGGGGATGCGCGGAGAACACCTCTGGCCCCCGGATGGCGACGGCCGAGCGAACCTGGAAGACGACCGGCAGCACCTGACGGCACTCGATGCACGTCGCGACATGCTCCCAGGCCGAAGCCGCTTCCTCATCCTCGAGTTGCCCCGCCAGGAGGTCTGACAGGATCGTCCGTGCTTCCTCGTGATTCATGTATGCCTATGCCCCTTCTTCCTGCGGGTGTTCACGCGAGGACTCTACTAGAATGGTCGCAGCAACCGTCAAAGTGTTGCGTGGCATTCCCACACGAGAGCTCCCAATGACCGACTCTTCGGATCCAGAGATCATGGAAGACCTGGAGCTGCTGCGCCGATTCCTGGCGGGCGAGCGGCGGGCGCACGACACCGTGGAGCGCTGGGCGCGGGAGATCGTGGGATTTCGCCCATATGGAATCCCGCGCGACGAGCACGACGATGTGGTCCAGCGAGCGATCGGGATGCTGTGGAGCGCGTGCTCCCGCAGTGACTTCACGCTGCGGACCGGGGTACGGGGGCTGGTCCGAAAGATCGTGCTCGCCCGCTGCATCGACCACTACCGGCGGCGTCGGCCGACCGAGGAGCCCTCCGAGGGCCTCATCGACCCGCGGCTCGATCCCGAGGCGGCCGCGATCGTCGAGGAGCGGCTCGCCCGCGTCCATCGCGCGATCCAGATGCTCGATGAGCGATGCCGCGACATCATCCAACTCCACTTCCTCGATGAGCTGCCTTATCGCGCACTCTCCGAGCGCATGGGGCTCGCGCCGGCCACGGTTCGGGTGCGGATGTTCCATTGCATGAAAGAGGTGCGCCGGCTCCTGCGAATGGAAGGCCGCCGCACCGAGGCCGACTTAGCCTGACCCGCGTGCCGCATCGGCGGGTTCGCGATCTCGCGCGAGCACACATCGGGCCGGCGTTGGCATTGACCCTGTGTTTGATGGTGTGCGTTTCGACCGTGACTGACGCACGCGTTGCCGCAGCGGCATCAGCCTCGATAACGGCGGCTCACGACACGACAACCGTCGCCCCCGCGACGACCGCGGACACTGCGTCCGCAACGGCGCCCGCGACAACCTCGGCCTCCGCGACGTCCGCGGATACCACGTCCGCCCGCGGCGCCGATGCGATTCGCGTCCTCATCACCGCAGAACGCTATGCCGAGGCCGAGCGTATGGCGCGGAAACTCGTCGACGCGCTCGAGACCGGTTCGCCGCGGGATTCTCTGCGGCTCGGCGAGGCGATCGCGTTGCTCGTCGAGGCGCTGTGGCGATCGGGGCGCTTCGCGAGTCCGGGTGCCGCCGAGTTGTCGGCGCGCGCGGTGTTATTACGCGAGCGCACTCTGGGGCCGGATCATCCCGAGGTCGCGAACGCCCTCCATCATCGCGCCAACCTGCTGCGGTCGGCAGGCGCGGTTGACGGTCTGCAATCGATGTACGAACGCGTTCTCGCCATCCGCATGCGCGCGTTCGGCCCGAGTCATCGCGACGTCGCGCGCACCTGGAACGACTACGGGAACCTCATGCAACTTATCGGCGCCTACCCGGTGGCCGAATCGCTCTACCTCGAGTCGAGCCGGGCGTATGAACGGATCGGCGAGTCGCAGCGGCGCAATCTGGGCAAGGTGCACAACAATCTCGCGGTGCTGTATCAACTCGAGGGCGACTACGTGCGCGCGCGCCAGGAGCAGGAAAAGTCGAAGGCGCTCTTCGAGCAGACTCTGGGCCCCGATCATCCGAATGTGGGGCTCGCCTGCGTCAATCTCGCCACGCTGCTGGTCCTGACGGGCGATCTCGAACAGGCGCGGGTGCTGCTCGATCGCGGGCTCGATATCCATCAGCGCGCCCTGGGCGCCTGGCATGCCGACGTGGCGTGGACGTTGCGCGCATTCGCGGTGCTAAATGCGAGAGTCGGCAAGAACGCACAGGCCCACCGCCAGCTCGAACGCGCGGTCGCGATCCATGTTCAGAGCCTCGGCGCGGAACATACCGAAGTCGCACTCGACTTGATGGAACTGGCGCGGCTCTCCGAGGAATCGGGACGCGATTCGGCGGCCGCCCTCTACACGCGAGCACTTGCGATCAACGAGCGCGCGCTGGGTGCCAGCCATCCGCGCACGGCACTGACACTCGCGGGTCTGGCGCGGCTGCGCGCGAGGGAAGGAGACTTCGAATCCGCCTACCGCCTCGAACAGCGCGTGCTCGCGATCCGCGAGGAAGCACTGGGTGCGGCGCATCCGGATGTCGCGGTCAGTCACTTCGCACTTGCCCAGACGGAATGGGCGCTGGGCTTTGCATCCCGGGCGCTGCGCTCCGCGCTGCGCGCCGAGGCGATCTCGCGCGAACACCTGCGGCTCACGCTGCGCACGTTGCCTGAACGGCAGGCGCTCGCCGTCACCGAGGATCGCCTGCCGGGATTGGATCTTGCGCTCTCGATCTTCCTCGAAGACTCGACCGCGGGTTCGGCGGCCGAGATCGCCGATGCCATGGTGCGCTCGCGCGCGGTCGTGCTCGACGAGATGATGCAACGGGGGCAGGCGGTCACCGCGGTCGGCGATCCCGCGATTGCCGCGCTCGAGCGCGATCTGGCGACGGCGCGTGACCGGCTCGCCCGGCTCATGGTGCGCGATCCGGGCGACGGACCGCAGGGTCGCTACCGCGCCCTGATCGACCACGCGCGCCGGGCAAAGGACAGCGCCGAGCGCGCGCTCGCCGAAGCAAGCCTGCGATTCCGCGCGAGCGAGCAGGAGCGCCGCGCGGGATTCGAAGAGGTTCGCAATGCACTGCCCCCAGCGACGGCACTCGTGAGCTTCGTCGAATTCCAGCGTTGGACGCGCCCGCGCGCGTCTGGCGCGAAGCCGCGCTCCACACGAATGCGCGTGGCGGAACCGGCCTATGCCGGGTGCGTGATCCGCAAGGATCAAACGCCGGTTCTGATCGGGCTCGGTGCGGCTGGCGCGATCGACTCACTCGTTGCGCGATGGGCGCGCGAGATCGCCAGCGGGGCGGCAGTCCCGGTGTGGCAGCTCGCCGAGGCCGAAGCACGCTATCGGCAGGCGGGACTTAGGCTGCGGGAACGCGTTTGGGCGCCGGTCGCGCGCGTGCTCGGTGGGGCGGAGGGCGTGTTCGTGGTGCCCGATGGCGCGCTCCATCTGGTGCATCTGGGCACACTCCCCGCCGCATCCGGTTACATGATCGAAGAGAACGCGACCCTGCACTATCTGTCGGCCGAACGGCATCTGATCTCGGCGATGGATGCGCGCGCGGCTGGAGCCGGTCTGCTCGTGATGGGCGGGCCCGACTTCGATGGCGACCCTGGCGCGCGCGCGACGCGACGGCGTGATGCGGGGCAGGCGAACCCCGCGGGTACTCGCGGCGAGCCATGCTCCGAACTGCCCGCGCCCGTATTCGAACCCCTGCCGCTCGCCTCGGCCGAGGCCCGCTGGATCGCTGAGCAATGGGACGAACATTGGAGTGCTGCGTCATCTGCCGCGCGCAGCGCCGCAAAGCCAGCATTGTGCCTCGTTGGAGCCTCGGCGACCGAGGACGCGTTCAAGCGCCTGGCTCCGGGACGACGCGTGCTGCACATCGCGACCCACGGGTACTTCCCGCCGCCACCGTGCGCGCGCGAAGCGCGTGTCGCGTCGACTGCCGCGTGGCCCGGAGCGTCATGGCGGCGCTCCGGCGCGCCCGTGGTGCTTTCGGTTCCGGGCGGGCTCGCATTCGCCGGTGCCAATCGATCCGACACCATGGCCGCCGGGGCGCAGGACGGAATCCTGACTCCGGAGGAGATCGCGGGGATCGATCTCGGCTCGGTGGAGTGGACGGTGCTCTCGGCGTGCAACACCGGGCTCGGCGATATGCGCGCGGGGGAGGGCGTGTTCGGATTGCGCCGCGCCTTCGAGATTGCCCGGTGTCGGAGCCTGATCATGAGTCTGTGGCCGGTGCCCGACGTTGTCGCGCGCGATTGGATGCAGAGCCTCTACACCGGCAAGTTCGACCGCGGTCTCGGCACGGCGGCCGCGGTGCGCGGCGCGAGCCTCCACCTGCTCGAGCGCCAGCGAAACGCGCGAGCGAGCACGCATCCCTTCCTGTGGGCGGGATTCATCGCGGCCGGCGACTGGCGCTGAGGGCACTCGAGGCTCCCGAGAGTGGGAGCCCCGTGGTTTGTTGAGAATCCGCACCAGGGCTACTTGGCGTGCGCCGCCTCGTACGAGGCCACGATTTCCTGGTGCTGTTCGCCGATCTCGCGGTGGGCACGGGCCGTCAGTTCGTAGCCGGCCTTGAGCTTCATGTGATTGGCCCACAACGCTGCGTGTGCGGCGATGCGCTGCTTCTCCGGCAGCTTCGACTCCTCCTCGAGCCGCGCGCGGTGCTCCTCGAGATCGCGGCTGAAGTTCGCGACGTCCTGCTCGTGCGTCGCCAGCTTCTCTTCGTGCTCACGCATTTTGGACGTGTCGGCGGGCATTGCCGGATGGCTCGCATGCCACGCGTGCATCTCCTGATGCATGCCGCTCCACTGGGTGACGTCGTCTGCCCAGCGGCGCGATTCTTCCGTCATCTCCGTTTCCTGCTCCCGCATCTCCTGCGACATCTTCTGTTCTCCGCAGCCCATCAGCACGGGGGCGCCGATCACGAGCAGCCCTCCGAGCACGAGGCCGAGGTGGCGTGGAATTCTCATGGTTCCTCCTTGATTCAGTTGGGATCGATGTTCGGTACCACCTCCCGTCTGCACGCGCCGTGCCATCTGCGGCATTCGCCGAAAACGACAGCCGAGCGCCGATCGGGCCGCGCGCGCCGTGTTTGCGCCGCTTGTCGTCGTCGCCATGGGATTGCCTTGTAGGAATTGCCGGTGGTCTCCGGCGGCTTGGAAGAGATGACAACGCTCAAGGGTCTCGAATTTCATGTGGCGGTGCCGAGGTCTCTGCATTGCGCGGTGGGAGCACGCGTGTTCGGGCACATCGCTGAGCGAAGCTCCCGGCATGGATGGTGCTCTACGACCCCGCGCCTGCTGTTCTGCGCAGACATCCTTTCAAACCATCCCATCCCCTCATCACGGAGGTCATCCATGCAGATCGACACGCTTTCGAAGCTGTGCGTCGAAGAACTCAAGGACCTGTACAACGCCGAGAAGCAGATCCTCAAGGCTCTGCCCAAGATGATGAAGGCGGCGTCCCATCCCGAGCTCAAGGACGCGTTCAAGAAGCACCTGGCGCAGACCGAAGTTCATGTCGAGCGGCTGGAGTTGGTGTTCGAGGAATTCGGCAAGCAGCCGGCCGGCAAGAAATGCAAGGCGATGGAAGGTCTGATCGCCGAAGGCGCCGAACTGATCGAAGAAGGACCGGAACCCGACGTGCTCGACGTGGGACTCATCTCGTCGGCCCAGCGCGTCGAGCACTACGAGATGGCGGCCTACGGTTGCCTGCGGACTTACTGCAAGGCGCTCGGCATGGACAACGCGGCCAAGCTGCTGCAGAAGACGCTCGATGAGGAAGGTGACACCGACAAGGGGCTGACGCGGCTGGCGGAGAGCACCATCAACATCGACGCCATCAACGAAGCCAGGAACTAGCGGTCGAAAACGCGCAGACCTCCGGCGGGCAAGCCGTGCCCTCGGCGCCCGCACGGAGTGTCAGCGCAACAGCGCCTCATAGGCGCGCACCCAGCCACCGCCCCACAGGAACACGATCATCGCCGCGGGCGCGAGCAAAGTGCCGAACGGCAGAGCGGTCATGTTGTCGCCCTGCTTGCGCGCCATGAGCAGCCCGCCCCAGATCGCTCCGACGAGTGCGGCGACGAACAACGTCACGAGCGCGAGCTGCCATCCGAGCACCGCGCCGAACATCGCGGCGAGCTTGATGTCGCCCCCGCCCATGCCCTCGACTTTCCGGACCCGGTAGTACCCCCACGCGAGCAGCCACAGGATGCCGCTGCCGGCGATCACGCCGAACAGGGCGTGGCGCGCGCCGCCCGGAATCGTGAGCGCCGCCCCGATCGCGATCAGGGTGCCGGGGAACGTGAGGGCGTCGGGAAGCAGCTGGAAGTCGAGGTCGATCCAGATCAGGGCGACCAGGATGAACCCCCACACGGCCAGCAGCGGGTACGCCCATACCAGACCCGTCTCGCGCAGCAGCAGGACCGCCCACGCGGCGCAGATCAGTTCGGTCAGCGGATAGCGGAACGAGACCTTAGCGCCGCAATGGCGGCAGCGGCCGCGGGACATGGCCCACGACAGGACCGGAAACAGGTCCCACACCGTGAGCACGTGGCCGCAGGCAGGGCAGGCGGACCGTCCGTGCACCCACGACTGCCCTCGCGGAAGGCGCCAGGCCAGGGCGGTCACGGCACTTCCCATGATCGCCCCGAACAGGGCCGCGACCGGGTACTGCATCCACTCGATCGGTCATGCGGCGATCCGGGTGGGACCGGGATTTCCTGGGTACCCGAAGCGGGTATCCGTTGCCGTGGCCCATGGCCTCTGGCACAATCGAGGCTCGTTCACGAGTGAGGATCCCAGCGGAGTGGCTGCCCCGGTGCGCATCGTTCTGTTTCTCGCCATCCTCGCCAATAGCCTCGATCTGGTTGCCACCGCGCTTGGAATCCACTGGCTCGGCAACCGGGAAGGCAACCCGTTGCTCGCCGGGATCGCCCACAACAACTGGCCCGTGTTCGTGCTGGTCAAAGGCGTGATCATCCCGCTCCTGATCGTGCGACTCTACCAGTACCGCAATCAGACCCCGCGCCTCGCCACCGTCGGCATGGCGCTGGTGACCGTCGCCCTGACGGTCGCCGTCGGCCAGTGGCTGGGATGGATCGCGGGTGTGCTGCGCGTCGCATCGTTCGCGCGCCTCTAGACTGCTACTGCTGTTCCGCCAGGATCCGCGGCGTCACTTCGATCACCAAATCCTTCTTCGTGACCCCGGTGACGTGATGCTGGAACAGATATCCGATCCCGGGAATCGAGCCGAGGATCGGGACCTTCGACACCGTCGAAGTCCGTTCCTCGCTCAACAGGCCGCCGATGATCACCGAGTTGCCGTCCTTGAGCCGCACGGTGGTGCTCGCCTGGCGTGTGGCAATGACCGGGAGGTCGTTGTTGACGCCACGGAACCCGATCACCGAGCTGACCTCGGGGTTGATCTGCGTCGTGATGTAGCCGTCGGCGTTGATGAGCGGCGTGATGCGCAGCTTGATGCCGACTTCTTCGCGCTCGATCCGCTGGGTGGGCGCGGCAGCGCCACCGGCGAACACGGTGCCCGTCGTCGTGTAAGGGATGCGGGTGCCGATCAGGATCGAGGCTTCGCGCCCGTTGAGCGTGGCGATCTTCGGATTGGCGAGCACCCGCGCGTTGCCGTCGCGGATCAGGAGATCGAGCGCCACGCGGAACACTTGTGCCGTGCGGCTGAAGTTTCGCAGCTTGAAGATGTCGTTGGTGCCCGGTGTGTTCGGGAACACTTGGGTATTCGTGATCTGGTCGCCGGTGCCGACCGACGAGTCGTAGGTGCCTTCGACGAAGATGAAGCCCTGGCGGCTCAGCTGATCCCAGTCGATTCCGAGCCGCTTCACGTCATCGGTCGAGACCTCGACCACGCGCGCCTCGAGCATCACCTGCTTCGCGGGAACGTCGAGCACCCGGACGACTTCGCGGATCTCGGAGATCACGCGCGGGCTCGTGACGACGATCAGCCGGTTGCCGCCCTCGTCGATCTGGATGTCCGCCGAGAGGCCCTTGATCGCCGCCTGGACGTCGTGCGCATCGGCGTACTTCAGCTCGACGACGTAGGACGACAGACCCGTTTCTTCCTTCAGCGTCTTCGCATCCGCGACCAGGATCGAGTTGCCGATGCGCTCGTAGGAGAGCCCGGCCGCGCGCACGACCAGGTTCACGGCCTGATCGATCGGAACGTCCTTCATGTGGATCGAAAGCCTTCCGGCCGACACACCGGGGCCGGTGATGATGTTGAGGTCGCCCTTCTCGGCGAGGATCTTGAGCACGGTCGGGAGGTAGGCGTCCTCCGCATCGAGCGTGATGAGCTTGTCGGCGGCGAGTGAAACGCTGCCCGGAACGAACAGCATCAATCCGATCGCGAGTCCGAGCATGCCCGACACCCAGCGCGCGAACACCGATTTCCTGACGGCTCGCGCCGGCGATCCCTGAAACCCGATCACGCTAATCTCCTTTTTTGATCAAGCGCAGGACCATCTGCTGGCCACCACGTTCGAGTACGACTTCGGTGGGGCGGATGCTCTTGACCGTGAAATCGGCAAAGAGACTGTTCGCCCTGACGGAAAAGTCCCGGCCCTCCCAGCGCACCGTGGCCCTCGGGTCATCGTCCCAGATGATCGCGGTGAGCGAGGGGCGCGCCGGTTCGACGGGTACGATCACCTTCGGTTCGACGGCTTTCCGCGGCACCGACGGAGTGACGCTGGGGCGTGGAGTCGCGCCACCGTACCCGAACGGATCGCGGATCGCCTCCGGCAACGGGGAAGTCCCGGCGCGCGACAGGATGAGATCGAGCTTGGCGTAGGGGCTTTCGGTGCGCGCGCGCTTCTTGGTTTCGGGCTGCCAGGTGCCTGACGCCTTGAGGGCGCCCGCGGTGTTCTGGACCACGAGCACCAGCACCAGCACGCCGAAGATCGGCGCGATCAAAGATCTCGGATCGATCTTCATTTCTTCACTTCCTGCTTGAGGATGTAGCGGCTGACCCACAGGTCGACCTGTTCCTGACCCTGACCCTGCGAGGTGAGCGTGAACCGGTCGATCGCGATCAGCTCGCGGCCGCGCGCGAGGGCGTCGAGCAGCGAGACGAACTCGCTGTAGCGGCCGCGGATCTTGAGCGAGGCGCGCACCTGCACCGCGCGGCTCTGCTGCGTGACCGCGCCGGGCTCGGTCATCAGCACCTCCATGCCGTGCTCGCCGATCATGCGGGCGAGGTCCTCGAGCAGCCGCGCGGTGAGCACGCCCGAGTTTCCGAGTTCCTGCGCTTCCGTGGCGGGAAGTGCGTTGTCCGCGACCAGCGCGAACACGCGCGGTGGGAGCATGACCGGGGACTGCGACGGATCGAGCGCGAGGCCGAGCTCCGTCGCCTTCTTCATCGCGGCAGCGTAGCGCGCCGCTGCCGGCTGGAAGAAGACCTGATGAACGAACATGAACACCGCGAACAGAAAGGCTGCGCCGACCAGCGGCCAGTTGCGCCGCAGCGTGGCGGCGAGCACCGGATTCATCGGCATTCGATCACGAACTCGGCGCCGCCGTCCGAGCCCTCCAGCACGCGGGTCGAGGCGAGCTTGATGTTGCGGTAGCCGGCGGAGAACAGCGAGTCGCTGTGGAGCGTCGAGACGACACTCATCACGCTCTGCATGCGGTCCTGTCCCGCGGCCGGCCGCACGACGCCGGTGATGACGAGCTTGTTCTGCTCGGCCGCGGCACTCAGGTTCTGTGGATTGACCGCGAGTGAGGTGACCTTGACCGTGGGAGGGAGCAGTGTCGACAACTGCACCAGGCGGTTGCGCCACAGGCGCGGATTCTGCACATAGGCTTCGATCGCCGTGACCTCGCCGGGGCGCACGGTCCAGTTGGCCGCCGCACCCTGCTGCTGATCCAGCCGCTTCGACTGGCGCTCGATCAACGCGACGCGCCGGTTGAGCGAGATGCAGTTGAGCCCGTAGAGGCCCATCACCACGCCGATCACGCCGAAGTAGGCGACCCACACGCCGAGCAGGATCACGCGCCGGCGCGCACGTGCCAACTCGCGCTGGTAGGCCTCGCGGTGGAAGTTGATCGTGAACAGAACGCTCATGGAGTCCTCAGTGCGAGGCCTAGCGCCTGCGCGAATTGCGGCCCTTTGGAAGCCCCCGCCGGGCGGTCGCCGTTGACGGACTTCAAGGGATCGAACACTTCGACCGGCGCCTCGAGCAACTCCTGGAGCCGCTGCGCCAGTCCCGGCAGACGCGCCGCGCCGCCCGACAGCCACAGCGTGAACGGTTCGCTGAGCTTGCCGATCGTGCGATAGAACGCGACTGAGCGCTTGAGTTCCTCGATCAGGTCGAAGCGCAGCGTATCGAGGATGAAGTTCATCTCGGGCAACGCCCAGTTGATCTCATAGGCGGGACCTCCATCGGCGAGCGAGACTTTCCACGCCTCGGCCTCCTCGAACGGGATCTTCATGCCGCGCGCGATCGCCTGCGTGATGCTGCGGCCGCCGAAATCGAAACGCCGCGCGAAATAAGGCTCCGAGCGCTGATGCAGGATCAGGTGCGAGGCCGAATCGCCGAGGTCGAGCAGCATCTGGGTCTGCGGCGTGAGTGCCACCTGGTGGAACAGCGCGTTCGTGAGCGCGAGCGGCGTGGCGTCGACGATGTCCGCATCGAGCCCCAGCAGACGCAACGGCGCCGTCAGCCGGTCGAGACGGTCCTGCGAGACCGCGGCGAGCAGGATGTCCATGCGCTTCTCGGTGATCGATCGCCCGACGATCTGGAAGTCGATCACCATCCCTTGCGGATCGAACGGCAGGTGCTTGCGCGCCTCGAAACGCAGCGCGGAGCCGACTTCGGCTTCGTCCATGTAGGGCAGGCGGATCTGCTTGAGGATCACGTCGGGGCCCGCGATGCCGATCGTGATGCCGCGAAAGCCGCGCGGCGAGAGACCCGTCTTCGAGATGCAGTCCGCGACCAGCCGCGCCAGCGCCTGACGTCCCTGCGCGGTTTCGCGCTCGTGCTCGGGAACGGTGTTCGGCACTTCGGCGACCCAATGGCGCGTGCCCATCGTGGCGACGAGCTTCACGCTGTAACTGCCGACATCGATTCCCGCCCACGGGCGCGAGCGAATCCCTGGTCTCATTCAGTTCGTTCCCAAAGTCCCTGGATCAGTTCGGATTCGTGTCGGCGGTTTCGTTGAAGCTGCCCGGGACGAGCGAGAACGTCTTGTTGCGTCCCTTGATGTTGGGCAGGAGGTTGTCATCATAGAGCGGATCGAGGACGGCGTCATCGTTGGTGGGGTGGGTCATCTGGAAACGACGGTAATAGCGCACGCCCGTCACCGGGTCATCGGCGCCCGCGGGGCCACGGATGTACACCCCACCGGCGAAGATCGAGAGGAACGTGATCTCGTACTCGTGTGTGGTTCCCCGGAAACGGTCGAGCGCAACCGTCCCATCAGAAACAAGAAAGAGGTTGGGACCGGGATCGGAGATCCCACCAGTGCCCCTGGAACGAATCCCGCTCTGGAACCACAGGCCGGGATTGGCGCCGGTTTTGATGGCGGGCTCGCAGGTCGTGTTGGTGCCCTTCCCCGCGACGATGACCAGGTTGCTCTGGGGAGATCCGATCACTGTGATCCACCGTTCGAACCATGCTCCGTCGGGCAGGAGCCACACCGCGGTCCCCCCGCCACCGGCGCCACCCACGATCTCGAACGTGATGCTGTCGGAGGTCGTTTCGTAGACTCCAAAGCCGGCTCCCGATCGATCATGGGGCCCATTGAAAATCCGATATCGCGCGCCGAATAGGTCGAATCGATACGAATCGATCGGAGTTCCGTCGATGCATTGAACCGCATTCGCGGACGGGGACCACTCGCTGATGAAATCCTGCACATTCGGAAGCGTGGCCCCATTAGCGCTTTCCAGATCCCCATGGATCTTGTTTAACCAGTCGTTCAGATCGGGATTTCGAATGCGACCGGTTCCGTAAATGTTGCCTTTCTCAAAGGGCTCA
>JANLWX010000034.1:0-40921 GCA_031364845.1 Candidatus Eiseniibacteriota bacterium | reverse complement strand
CGACGCTCCCGCGACAGAGGCAGCCAGGGATGGCTGCCGACAGAGTCGGGGGAGCGGAGCGCGACAGGAGGTCGCGCGCAGCGGGCGGCGCGGAGCGATCACCGCTCGAAGCCGCCCGCCTCCGCACTCTGCGCGCGAGAGCCGCAACCCCGCCGCCGATACAGCGGACGCCAGTCCGGACACCCCAACGACACGCGCGCGGCGGGAGCGAGCGGTGACCGCACAGCGACGTACACCGAATCGGGCACCCCTGCCGACACGCACGCGGCGGGAGCGAGCGGTGGCCGCGCAGCGACGCTCCCGCGACAGAGGCAGCCAGGGATGGCTGCCGACAGAGTCGGGGGAGCGGAGCGCGACAGGAAGTCGCGCGCAGCGGGCGGCGCGGAGCGGTCACCGCTCGATCCCGCCGCCGTCGGACACGCACCACTGGCCGCGTCTTCAAGCCGGAATACGCATGTGCCGATACCTAGACCAACAATCGCCGTGTTCCCCAATCAACCCTCACGCCCTACATTCCGGCCCATGACCGATAACCCATCCCCCAAAACCAACACATCCCATATCCGCCCCCCGACCGAAGCCAGCCGCGGCCGCCAGATCCTGCACACCGTGATCGCGCTCATCGGGTGGGCGCTGTTCGGGTACTGGTGGACAGTCGTGTACGCGCGGGTGAGCGCCTCCGAAGTCCGTTTCACCGTGATCTTCGTCGCGATCTCGCTCGTGCTCTCGATCGCGATCACCGGGCTGTGGGTGTTCCACAATCTTTCGATCTTCCGCCGCAAAGGACCCCGCACCGGCGTGCGTGAAGCCGTGCTCGACTACTCGCACGACCCGCTCGGCCGGCCGGTCACGTTCGAATCCTCACCCGAAATGCTGAAGCAGGCGCCGGCGGTCCGCGTGCGCGTCGATGCGACCGGGAAGTCGTTCCGACCCGCGATGAAACCCAACGGCAACGGCGCCTCGTCGCGCTGATCTGGAAAGGAATCCAATAACGTGCGCGCGTTCCTGACCATGGTTCCGACGTGGCCGGTGTACTGGTGGGCGTTGATCTTCTTCGCGTTCTATCCGGTGCTCAGCGCGATCGTGTGGATCTCGACGTCGTTCTACTTCTCGCTGCGCCGTGAGCGCGATCCGGGCCCCGGCAACCCGCCGGCACTCGAGCACTATCCGAAAGTCTCGGTTCTGATCCCCGCGTTCTGCGAGGAGAAGGTGATCGCCGAAACGCTCGAGTGCGCGACGCGCATCGACTATCCCGACTACGAAGTCGTGGTGGTCGACGACGCCTCGACCGACGGCACACGCGCGGTCGTCAAGCCGTTCGTCGACGCTGGCAAGGTCCGGCTCATCGCCAAGGAGCAGAACGAAGGCAAGGCGATGGCGATGAACGACGCGATGCCGTGCCTCAAGGGCGAGATCGTGCTGATCATGGACGCGGACGCCACGCCCGATCCCCTGATCCTGCGATGGATGGTTCCGCACTTCACCTCGGCGCGCGTCGCCGGCGTCACCGGCAATCCGCGCGTGCACAACCGCGAATCGTTTCTCGCCCAGCTCCAGATGGTCGAGTTCACCTCGATCGTGAGCCTGATGCGCCGCGCGCAGCGGATCTGGGGCCGCATCCTGACGATCTCGGGCGTGGTCGGCGCATTCCGCAAGTCGGCGCTGGTCGACGTCGGACTGTTCAGCCCCGAGATGGCGACCGAGGACATCGACATGACGTGGAAGCTCCAGCGCGCCGCGTACGACGTGCGCTACGAGCCGCACGCGCTGGTGTGGATGAAGGTACCGCCGTCGCTCGGCGGCCTCGTCACGCAGCGCCGGCGCTGGGCGCTCGGACTGTCGCAGGTGCTGCGGCGCTATCGTGGCATCGCCTGGAGCTGGCGGTCGCGGCGCATGTGGCCGGTGTTCTACGAGTCGCTGCTGTCGGTGCTGTGGGCGTATTGCTTCGTCGTCCTCACGACGTTCTGGATCATCTCGTACGCTTTCGGAATCCCGCCGCTCGGCGTATCGCCGATCCCGAACTGGTGGGGCATGACGATCGGCACGCTGTGCCTGTCGCAGTTGCTGACCGGCGTGCTGCTCGATTCGCGTTACGACCGCTCGATCCTCAAGCATTTCCCGGTCGCCGTGACGTATCCGATCATCTACTGGATGCTCATGTCGCTCATCACGTTCTTCGCCACGCCTGCGGGACTGCTGCGCAAACGCCGCGAAGGCACCGTGACCACCTGGAGGACCCAGCGATGACGAAGCACCAGCAGGGTCTCCGCATCGCGCTGATCGCGGGGCTGGCGTGCGTGTTCGCGACGCTCGCGACCGCCGCACCTTCACGCAAGACGGCACGGTCCGTCGCGAAGCCCGCGGCGCAAGCGGCAACGCCTGCGCCGGTCGCCGCTGCTCCGGTCGATTCGGCCCGGCTCGCGTGGGCCGAGGCCCGCCAACTCGCCGACCAGGGCCGGCACGAGCGCGCGCTGGAAGTGCTGCGCGAGGCGTTGCGCGCGCGGCCAGGCAATTCGGATCTGATGTGGCTCGAAGCCGCGGTCCACGGCTACATGGGCAATCATGCGGAATCCGTCGCGAGCTACGAGCAGCTGCTCGCGGTTCACCCGGAGCTCGCGCGCGATGTGCGCATGGATCTCGCGAACGCGCGGCTCGACGCGGGCGATGCGCGTGGCGCGTTGCGCGACTACGACCTGCGCATCGCCGAAGAGCCTTCCGATCGCGATGCGCGCGCGCGGCGCGCGCTGGCGTTGTCCTACGCCGATCGTCTGGGCGAATCGCTCGCGGCCTACGAGACGCTGCAGGGCGAAGACCCCGCCGATCTCGACCTGATGATGGAACGCGCGCGGGTGCTGGGCTGGATGGGGCGCCACGACGACGCGATCGCGCTCTATGGAACGGTGCTCGCGCGGGATCCGAACCGCTCCGCCGCCGCGTACGGCATCGCGCGCAATCAGAACTGGGCGGGCCATCACCGCCGCGCCGCGGCAATCTATGATTCGCTGCTCGCCTCGGGACAGACCGACCCCGAGCTCGACAAGGGCCTCGCCTTCGCGCTCTACGGCGCGGGCCGGCCGGCCGCAGCACACGTGGCACTCGAGCGCTACCGGCTGCGCGTGCCGCAAGATCCTGAAGCGAACGATCTCGCCGAGCGTATCTCGCGCGAGCGCACCGCCGGATTCACCGCGGGCTACGCGCGCGCGGACGATTCCGATCTGCTCCGCGTCGAGTCGCGCACGGTCGACGTGCGCCTGCCGCTAGCGGGCGAATCGTCGCTGCTTCTCAACTGGCGGCGCGACAGCATGCGCGATCCGGTCGGCACCGTGGATCCGTATCAGGTCGGCGCGGGCCTCGAGCGCACCTGGAGCAATCTGTGGACCGCGCGCGGCTACCTCTACTATTGGAAGCGCGATCCCGAGACCAACGGCATCGGCCTCGGCGAAGGCACGCTCACCTGGCGGCCGATCGAGCCGGTACGGCTCGACCTCGGTTACGCCAAGGAAACGATCGGCACGCGGCTCGCGGTCGAGCGCGGCATCATCGCGCGCACGTGGGCGGCCGGTATCGACTGGACCGTCACCGAGCCGTGGATGTTCCACGGCGGGGCCCGGCTGCGCGACTTCAGCGACGACAATCACGCCACCCAGCTCGAAGCTTTGATCCGCTACCGGCTCCACGCCGAGAAGCGCTGGCGGGCACACGTCACCGCGAACGTGCAGCAACTCGTCACCGACCAGGATCTCGACAACGGCTACTACGATCCCGAACGCTACGTCGAAGGTGGACCGGGCCTCGAGCTGGAATGGGAACCCACGCGGATCTGGACGTTCACCGCCGCGGGCCGCACCGGCTGGCAGCAGGAGTCGGGCGCCGATACCAAGCCCTATTCGAGCCTGCAGGCGGGCGTGGACATCGTGCTGTGGCACTTCGGACTCCTGCACGTCGAAGGCGCGCGCGGCAACTCGAATCTGAACTCCGCGACCGGCTACGAGCAGAAGCGCTGGGCGATCTCGTTCGCGAGAAGCTTCCGATGATGCGTGCAGTGTTCCGCGTGTGGTCCGTGGCGCTCACGATCGCCGCGCTACTCGCTGGCGTAGCCGGTGCGCCGGCGGCCGCGAAGGGCGCTGCCGCCGCACCCGCTGAAGCGGCCACTGCGGCCTCCGAGCCGCTGATTGCGATCCTGTGCTACCACGATCTGTCCGACGCGCCGGGCCGCGACGCGCAGACGGTTTCGCCGCAGTTCCTGCGCCAGCAGATCCGCGCCTGCCGCCAGGCGGGCTGGACGTTCATGTCGCTGTCGGAGTTGATGGCCGCCCGCGCCCATCCCGAACAGCTTCCGCCGCGCGTGATGGTGCTCACGTTCGACGACGCCTATCGCAGCTTCCACGAACATGCGCTGCCGATCCTGCGCTCCGAAGGAATTCGAGCGACGCTGGGTGTGGTGACGTCGTTCATCGACAGCCGCCCGCCGGCATGCCGCCGCTCATGACGTGGGCCCAGATCCGTGAAGCCGATCGCAGCGGCTGGGTCGAGGTCGCCTCGCACTCGCACGATCTCCACCGCTACGAAATGAGCAATCCCTATCGCGACACCGCGCCCTCGGCCACCACGCGCCGCTATCTGCCCGCGGCATCGCGCTACGAGGACCGCGAAGAGTATCGCGGCCGCATCCGCGCCGACCTCACCGCAGCGCAGCGCGTCCTGCGCGAGCGGCTCGGCCATGGCGTCTCGACGCTGGTGTGGCCCTACGGCATGCACACCGAGATGGCGCGCTCGCTCGCGGGACAGGCCGGCTTCACCGCGACGCTCGCGCTCGGTTCGCGACCGGCGACTTCCGCCGATCTCGCGGGCGGTTGCGTGCCGCGCATCCTCGTTACGAAGTCGCTGCGCTTCGGCGCCGATCCGCGCGCGTGGATCCAGGCGCCGCAGGGCACGATCCGCGCCGCGCGCCTGCGGCTCGGCGATCTGTGGGACGGCGACATCGCCGCGTTCCGCACGCGGCTCGACGCATCGATCGTGCGCCTGCGCGCGATCGGAGCCACGCACGTGTTCCTCGATGCCACCGCCCGCGATCAGGGCGACGGAATCATCCGCCACACGTTCTTCCCCGGTCATCAGGCCACGATGCGGGTCGACCTGTGGTCGATGGCGGCGGCCAAGCTTTCGAACGCGCGCATGCGCGTCTGGGCGCGCGTGCCTTCGATGAATCTGACGTGGGTCTGGGAGCAGCACCCGGAGTGGCGCCTCGGTTCCGCGCCCCATCGCATCGCCTCATCGTCGGCTTCGGGCATCGGAACTGCGGAAGCGAGTGCGGCGGCGAAGTGGCCGACGCGGTTGTCCCCCGAGCTCCCCGAAGCACGCCGCGCGGCAGTCGACTTCTACACCGATCTCGCGGTCTATCTGCCCCTCGACGGAATCCTGTTCGAGGACGACGCGTGCGTGCTCCCCGGTGAGACGCTGGCCTCCGACGCGACAGCGAGCGCGGGCGCCAGGACCGCCGCGGTCGACGGATTCCTGCGCGAACTCGAAACCGCCGTACGCGCGTGGCGCCCCGAGTGCCGCTTCGGCCGCGTGACCGGCATGGCCGCGGTGCGCAGCGCCGGACCGAGCCCCGAGAGCGCGCAGGACTTCGCGCGCATGATTCTCGAGCAGGACCTGACGGTCGTGAGCGCCGAGTCCGACCCCGAGTACGCGCGCGATCCATCGCGCTGGGTCGAGAAGGCGAGCCGGCTCGCGATGCGCACGTGGCGTTCGCAATCGAAGACGGCGTCACGAGCGGGTGCAAAGATGACGCTGGCAACGGTGCCCCCGTTGCTGCTCGAGTTACCGGTCGATACCGCCGCCACGCCGAAATCGGCAGCGACGCTGCCCGCACTGTTCGCGGCCGCGCGCCAAGCCGGCTTCGAGTCGTTCGGTCTCGGCCCGGTGACGCCGGCGAATCAAGCCGCGATCCCCGCACGCACGCTCGAGGCCACGCTTCAGACTTCGGCGCCCGGATCCAAATAGATCCGGACTAGCGCGACGAGTCGGCCGCCGTCACCGCGTGAGCCGCGTGCATCACGCGCGGCAGCCGGTCCGCATACACGAAGTGATCCGAGTGCTCCGGCGTGTGACATTCGAGGCACACTTCGGCCGGCACCGCTTTCTGGATGTTGTCGCGCGCGGGAGCCATCACGTGCTGCCCGCCCGGACCGTGACACACCTCGCACTGGACGTTGACCAGCCGGTTGCCGGAGTCCCCGACGCGATATCCGCTCGGAGTTCCGAAGCCGACGACATGGCACGCCACGCAGCGCGGCTGATAGTGGCGATGGGCATCCAGCAGCGTCTTCCACGCATCGGCGTGGCGCGTGCCCTTCCACTGCGCGGTCTGCGCGGCGTGACAGCCCGCGCAGTTCTCGCCGCCGACATAGGTACCGGTCTGCCGTAACGCATCGTGCGCGAACAGCGCGGGAACGCTGCCCTCTGCGGCGGCACTCGCGCCGACCCGCTGATAGAAACGCGTCAGCATCGACCGGACCGCGGGATCGTCCGGAACCTCGTCGCCGAGCCACGTCGCCGCGACGTCCGCACGCGCGATGCGGTTCGCCGCATCGAGCCCCAGCGCCGCACTCCCGAGTCCGTAGCTGTCGAGCGTCGCGTAGAGCACCAGCGTGCGGCCCACGAATCCCGAGGGATCGGCGTCGGTGACGGTCTCCTCGCCGTCTTCGGTCGTGTGGCGGACCGCGCGGTCCACGGTGGAGATCACCACGTCCAGGTCGGGGCACGCGGCCACCAGGTCGCGGATCGTCGCGGGCTCGAAACGCCCAGCTGCAACTACGAGGTCCGCTCCGGTCCGGAGCTTCGGCAATTCGCGGCGCAGCACTTCGATCGGATTTTCGATGTCGAGCCGCACCGACCGTCGCTCGTAGTCCGCGTTCCATTCGCGGCCGCGCGGGGCATCGAACAGCCCGATCACGGCGACGCGCAGTCCCCCCACGCGCGCGATGCGCGCGGCCGGCGCGAGCGGAGCGTCGTCGCGCCGCACGTTGCCGAGCACCCACGGCAGCCCGCTCCCCGCCACTTCGCGGCGCAGGAACTCGGGATCCTGCGCCAGTTCGGTCTCTCCGATCACGGCAGCTTCGAAGCGCATCGCGCGCACCGCCGCGAGGTACAGTTGCTGTTCCAAGGCCGCGAGCGTGTCGGTGCCGAACCGTCTCCCCGATCGCGGGAACGCGCTGCCCGCGTCGATCGCCAGCACCGGGCCCTTCGCCCTCAACCGCGCGAGCACCGTCGCGCGACGCGCGACACCGCCGGCCTGGCCGGCCTTGCATCCACAATTTTCGAGATAACCCTGCGCGTTGCCGCTGAAGGCGAGCGTGATCGCGCGGCGGACCGGACCGCGCGGCGGAATCGGTTCGGGCGTGGCCGCGTCGAAGTCGAAGAATGACGACGCCGGCAGTGGCTCTAAGCCTTCGACGTGGCGCTCGCGGAATGTGGCGGCCGCGGCGCGCTGTGCGGGAGGAATCAAAGTCCACAGCGACCGCGCGGCCACCGGCATCCCGACCGCGCGCACGGCCGCCTGGTCGGTGCGCGCGAACATCGCGCGGAATACCGGATCGAGACCGTCGCCCCCCGCGCGCGTCAACTCGCGCTCGAGGCACAGCAGCGCGAGCGGCGCGATCACTTCGGCCCGCACCGGATCCGGGTCGGGCTCCTCGAGACCGCCGTCGGCCTCACCGCGATCGAGCGCTTCGGCGTAGGCACCCGCGAAATCGCGCGCGATCTGCGCCTCGTCGGCGAATCCCGCGCGCGCCACCGCGCGCCACGCGAGCACCTCCCCGAATCCCTCCATCACCCACTGTTCGCGGGCATCGTGAGGCGCGACCCGATACGGCGCGTGCACGAGATGCGCATCGATCAGGCGGCGGGCGAATCCGTGCAGGCGCGACGCGGTGACCGGCGAGAGTGTGCCGCCCTGGCCGCTCGCCCAGCCGGAGCCGACCAGTGCATCACCGGTGTTCGATTCCGGCATGACGACAATCGTGTAGCGCCCGCCCGGTCCGCGGCCAATTGCGCCGTGCACCACGTGGATCACGCGCACGAGCGCATCCACCGTGCGGTCGCGCTCGGCGCGGCCGATGCGCGCATCGATCGCGAGCCGGTAGTCGGTGGCGCCCACGCGTTCGGTGTGCATGTGGAATGCGCCGAATCCCAAGGCCGAGCCCAGCAGGTCCTCGGCCGCAAAACGCCGGTTCACGCCCGGCCGCCACGCGCCTTCGTCGTGATGCCAGGGTGCGATCACATCCCAGCCCCGGGGCTCTTTGAAGTGCGTTGCGATGCGCTCGATCCGCCCGCTGCGCGCCGGATACAGGAACAGGCCGCGGCCAGTCGCGAACATGCCGTGCTCGTGCACCTCGCCGAAGCTGCGGCCGGTCCATCCCACGTGG
Organism: Candidatus Eiseniibacteriota bacterium; assembly: GCA_031364845.1. GTDB lineage: Bacteria > Eisenbacteria > RBG-16-71-46 > RBG-16-71-46 > RBG-16-71-46 > JANLWX01. Next base: position 32,492 of record JANLWX010000034.1, on the reverse strand, counting down.
GCGTCGCCTTCGCGCGCGCCCGGTGTCACGCGATAGCGGACGGTCAGCGATGACGGCAGCGGTCCGCGGATCACGATGCGCGGCGCAAACCCCGCACCCGACGGCAGCGAGTCCACGACGAACCCGGAACTGCCTTTCGCATCCACCTCGACGCCGTGAATCCGCATCTCGGCACCGGTGCCGTAGCCGCGCAACACAATTGAGTCACCGGCGGCACGGCGCACGCGCATACGGACCGAGACGTCGCCGGTGCGTGCCTCGCGCAGATCGACGTCGTAACTCAAGCTCGGAGCGCAGCCCGTAAGGCAGCAGACGATCAGCGCCAGGACCGGACACACGAACGGCGCGAGCAGACCGTGACTCGAGGCAGGGGTCGCATTCACCACGGTCCCCATGTCCTCATCGGTCCGTCGCGCCGCGCGCGAGGCTATTGCGTCGTATCCGGCGGCGCCGGGGTTTCGATCGGCGTGTTCTCGCCCTTCTTCAGCAGGCGCCGACGCTCGATCTCCTTCTTCAACTCGCCCTTGTTGAGCACCACGAACTCGACCCGGCGATTGGCGGCCATTCCGGCCTCGGTCTTGTTGTCCGCGATCGGGCGCGACAGGCCGTAACCGCGCGTCACGAACCGGCTCTTGTCGAGACCGGTGAAGTTCGTGAGCAGGTAGTCCAGCACCGACTTCACGCGCTGCTCGCTGAGCTTCTGATTGTGCTTCGCCGTCCCGCGGATGTCCGTGTGCCCGCCGATCTCGATCCGCAGCGTCGGCCACTTCGACAGGACCTGGCCCACCACGTCGAGGGCCGGCTTGAACTCCGGCAGGATGTCCCACTTGTCGGTTTCGAAGTTCACGTTCTGGAGCCGGATCATTCCGGTGTCCATCAACTCGATCTCGCGGACCACGACTTCGATCACGCAACCCTGAGGATCGACCTGCAGACCGGCCTCGGTGTTCGGGCACTTGTCGATGCCGTCGGGAACGCCGTCCTTGTCGCTGTCCTTCGGGCAACCCTTCTCGTCAACCACGGCACCGGTCGGAGTGCCGGGGCACGTGTCGATCCCATCCCACACTCCATCGCCGTCGCCGTCGGTCGGGCAACCCGTGGCGTTCACCGTCGCGCCCTTCGGCGTGTCGGCGCAGGTGTCGATGCCGTCGCACACGCCGTCGCCGTCCGCGTCGGTCGGGCAGCCGGTCTTGCGATCCACGCGGCAGCCGAACGGGGTGTTCTCGCACTTGTCGAGACCGTCCCACACACTGTCGCGATCGGCGTCGGTCGGGCAGCCCTGCGGATCGACCTTCGCTCCGATCGGAGTGTTCGGGCAGCGGTCGAGCCAGTCGCGCACGCCATCCAGATCCTGATCGCGATCCTTGCCGCCGAGCACGAAGTGGAGTCCGGCGGTCGCGGCGAAGTGATTCGCCAGATCCGTCGTGCGGTCGCGCAGGATCACGTCGCGCACCTGAAGCCTCAGATAGGTCCGCGGTCCGGCGACGTTGTGGAGGAATCCGATACCCATGGTTCCCGCGGGGCCGGTGCGCTCGACCGGACCGCGCGCCTCGCTCTTGCTCGAGGCGTAACCGCCGCCGGCGAACAGATACGGAACCGCCCGGCCTTCGGCCGGACGCAGATTGAAACGCAGGTCGCCGCCGTAATAGACGAAGTCGTGATCGGAAGCCGGATCGACGAGCGACTTCGAGAACGCGATCTGCCCGGGCAGTTCGAGCGCGATCCACGGCGTGAGGCGCAGCCCGACCGATCCGCCGTACGTCGTGGCATCCTGGATCCGGGCGCGCGTGTCGAATGCGAAGATGCCGGCATTCGCCGAGATCTCGAATGGACGACCACCCACCTGCGCCAGGGCGGGAGTGGCGATGGAAATTGCGAGGGCGACGGCCAAGACCGCGCGCTTCGACCACGTCATGCGGGCGAGCCTCCTTAACAACACGGAACAGCGCGAGGATGAAAGATCGAATGGAGAGATGCCGGCTGGCCCCGGTGCACGGCCGGTCGCGGGCAAAAAGACCGGTAAGTGCTACCATCCCAACCTCGGAAGGTCAACGCGCCCCGGCGTTTTGGTCACTTCTCAACCCTCGGTGTTCACTCGAGGAGACGAACGCATGACCCCTGATGAACGCGCGACCCTGATCCAACGCTACGCCGCGGGCTTCGACGAAGTCGCGGGGCAACTCCTGCGGATCATGGAGCCGGCGGATCTCACGGCACACCCGATCCCCGGCAAGTGGAGCGCCGCCGAGATCATCCACCACCTCGCCGACAGCGAGATGACCGCCGCCATTCGCGTGCGACGCCTGATCGCCGAGGATCATCCGGTCATCCACGGCTACGATCAGGAACGCTTCGCACAGCGCCTGCGCTACATGGAACGTCCCATCGAACCGTCGCTCGACGCGTTCCGCGCCGCGCGCGAGTCCACGCATCCGCTCTTGCTCCGCCTGCGCGAGGACGAATGGACGCGCGCGGGCTGGCACTCGGATTCAGGCCTCTACACTCCCGAGATCTGGCTGCGCATCTACGCTTCGCACGCGCATGACCACGCGGCACAGATCGGCCGTTTGTCGGACGCGCTCGCACGATGACGCTTCCGATGAACTGGCGCTGCCGCGACCGGACGTTCGATTTCGCGAACGGTCCGCTCATCATGGGGATCGTCAACGCCACGCCCGACAGCTTCTCGGACGGCGGGCGTTATCTGGAACCGGCGGCCGCGATCGCGCGCATTCGTGAGTTGACCGGTCTCGGTGCCGATCTCATCGATCTCGGCGCCGAGAGCACGAGGCCGGGATCGGCGCCGGTCTCGGCGGACGAACAGCTGCGCCGCCTGATGCCGGTGCTCGATGCGGTCGGCGGGGATCCCGCGCTGTGCATCTCGGTCGACACCACGAACGCCGCGGTCGCGCGCCGCGCGCTCGAAGCGGGGGCGCGGATCGTGAACGACGTCACGGGGCTCGGCGATCCCGACATGGCGGGAACGGTCGAGGCGGCGGGGGCCGGCCTCGTCGTCATGCACATGCAGGGCACGCCGGCGACCATGCAGACCCGCCCTCACTACGACGACGTCGTGCGCGAAGTGCGCGGCCATCTCGCGGAGCGCATCGCCCGCGCGCGCGCCGCGGGGGTCGCCGAGGACGCAATTGCGATCGATCCCGGTATCGGCTTCGGCAAAGCGATCGCCCACAACTACGAGCTGCTCGCGCGGCTCGACGAGCTGGGCGGCCTCGGCCGCCCGGTGCTGGTCGGGGTTTCGCGCAAGAGCTTCCTCGGGCGCGAACTGGAGCTGGGCGCCGATCAGCGACTCGAAGGAGGCCTCGCCGCGACCGCGATCGCGGTGTTCCACGGCGCCCGGATCGTGCGCACGCACGACATCACCGCCACGATTCGCGCCGTGCGGATCGCCATGCGGACCCGCGAGGCGATCCGGGGCTGACGTCGATCCCGGGCCGCCTCGGCAAGCGCGCTGACGCGTGACGTGGCTCGCCGGGCCATACGCTTCGCGGCCCGGGAACTCGATCCCAACGCCGGGCGTCATTCAGGACCGCGCGCGACGCGCCGATGCCGTGCACATGACTACGTTTCGTGCGATCCTTGAGCCGGAGTTCGATCCCTTGCGACCCGCACCCCCGCTGGCACGACCATGACGCCCGTCCATAATTTCTGGTTCTTCGACATCCTCGACATCCTGCTCGTGGCGGTGTTGTTCTACCGCCTGCTCATCCTCGTCAAGGGGACGCGCTCGGCGCAGATGTACGTGGGGTTGCTGGTGATCGTGCTCGTCGGGCTCATTGCGCGCGAGCTCGACCTGATCGCGATTCGCTGGATCGTCGAAAGCCTGAAGACGGTGTGGCTGATCGCCTTCGTGATCCTGTTCCAGCCCGAGTTGCGACACGTGCTCGCGCTGTTCGGGCGCACGCGCTACTTCCGCTCGTTCCTGCGCGGCGACCATTACGGCGTGCTCGGGGAAGTCGTGCGCGCGGTGGAAACGCTCGCGACGCGACGCAACGGTGCGCTGATCGTGGTCGAGCGCAACACCGGCCTGCGTAATTTCGTCGAGACCGGCACCCGCATCGACGCGAAGGTTTCAGCGGAACTGCTCGTCACGTTGTTCAGTCCCGGCTCGCCGCTGCACGACGGTGCGGTGATCCTGCGCGAGGACATCGTGATCGCGGCCTCGTGCATCCTGCCGCTCACCGCCAACCCGCGCATCTCGGCGATGTACGGAACGCGCCATCGCGCCGCCCTCGGGCTGTCCGAAGAAACCGACGCGGCGATCATCATCGTGAGCGAGCAGAGTGGCGACATCTCCGTCGCGTTTCGCGGTCGCCTGATGCAGAAGCTCAACGAAGGCGAATTGCGCAGCGAGTTGTCGCGCATCTTCCGCATTCGTCCGCAGGACGAACCGCCCTCCACGCCGAGCCGCGACGTCAACGGTGGCGCGGGCCAGGATGCCGAATCAGGACCGAACGCGGAGAAGGCGGCAGGCTGATGGACTTCGAACGCTTTCCCGGCGGATCCATGATCCGACAGGGCCTCGAAGACCTCAAAGGCCCATCGCGAATCGGATGAAGCCACCATCAAGAGACGCCAAGCCCTATCGCGAGTACTTCGCTTTCACGTATCCAAAACTCGCGCGCCGGGCGGGAACCGCGAAGTCGATCACGAAGTACTGCTCCCCGGGAATGGATGTGAGATTCACATTCGCCGGCGCGCCGAGCGAGCAGGTTCCGGGCGGCAACGGGCCGAGCATCTGATTCGAGATCTGTGGTGTATTGTATCTCGCGACCAGCGCGCACACCTTGAGGGCGCCGGTCGGGTTCCCGATCGCTTCGAGCGGTATCGACCATTCGAATCCGGTCGCTACACCGGCGCCTGAAGCAGGGCCGCATCCCTCGGTCACCCCCGCCTCGTTCGTTTCATTGAGGCCGACGCGAATTCCATGGGGATTGGTTCCTCCGGTGAGCTCTGTTCCATAGACCGACCCGTTTCGGCCCAGGAAATAACCCAAGCCCCCACCGGCCGCGGGCAACTCGGCGTAGTACGCCCATGAACGGCCACCGCGCGCCGTCGAGTGTTCGAACCAGTAGTCCGGGGAGAAATCGGCGTCGAACGCAAGCCCCGCGAGATCGCTCAGTCGAAGGTTGATGCCGATCGCGGGATTGTCGGCGCGGAGGGAATTCTGTCCCCCGGGCACACAGTCGATGAAGATTTCGAGTTGCTCCGGGTTCGTCAGCGGCTCGCTCGCAAACGGCTGCAGGTTGCCCGTGAACAGGAGGAACAGGGTTCCTCCATCGACGTAGGCGAACGCCTGGTCGAGCTCCGATCCTTCCTGGTAGATCGGGCCGAACGAAGTGTCGCCGAATCCGGTCTCAGTGGTCTGTGTACTCAAAGGGAGACCGTACTCACCGTCCAGCGTGCCGTCGATCGTCGCCGCTGAGGCCGGGGTCGAACGGATGCATATGGCCAGGGCAATGAGTCCCATGGAAGCTCGCGCGCGGCTATGGAAATCGTCGATGTGCATGATCGCCTCCCGAGCCACAATCATACTCTGGGTCCGGGGCGCTCGAGCAGACTACGTTGGGCGGATTGCTTGCTCAACGACCCACCGCCTCCTGCCGGTCGTTCCCGTTCAGAAGCTCCGGCTCCACGTGACACCGAGCGACGGCATGATCGTAAACCAGGTCTCATCCCCTCGGTCCAGTACGAACTGGCCCGCGTCATTGCGGCGCTTGAAGTAGTCGTAGCCGAAGACGTTCGTCTGGTTCGTGAGGTTGATGACCTCGAGCGCGACGCCGAACTCGCCCAGCCGGCTCATCCACTTGCGTGAAGCGCGCACGTCGAATCGCATGTAATCGGGCAGGCGCGCCCCGTAGAGCTTCGTGGGGCGGGCCGCGAGCGCCTGATCGCCGTCTTCGTTCGTGACGGTAACCAATTGTTCGAGCGTCGCGGGCCAGCCACTGTGGTAGGCGAACGATCCGTTCAGCGTGTAGCCGCGAATCCGCCAGGTGCAGTCGATGTTCGCCGCGTGGCGCTGGTCGTGAGGGCCAGGGTGGGTGAGGTCGTAGGTCAGTAGCTCGGAACCGTTGGCGTTCTCGATTCGCGCCACAACCTCGTTGGCGATCGCATAGGAATAGCTGCCGCGCGCGACGACACTCTGGCTGAGCGGCCGGTCGAAGTAGACCTCGACGCCCTTGCTCGTGTTGTGACGCGGGAACACCAGAATGCGATCTTCGTTCGATTCCGGGAACGCATCGATGGCCCCTTTCCAGTTGCGATACGCCGGCCGCAGGCGCGAACCCCGCTTGAGATATCCTTCCGCGCGCACCAGTGTCCCGTTCTTGCCGGCCCATTCCCAGCCCGTCGTCCACTGCTCCGAGCGCTCGGATCGATCGTATCGGGAGGCACCGTTGAGCGTGGCCACGTCGTCGATGCCCTGCATCTGTCGGTAGAGTCCCCAGCCCAGACGAAGGGTCATTCCCCGGCCGACATCTAGTGCAGCGCTCGTCCGCGGGCTCACGTCGCGGTCGCCCGTCCAGCTCGCGCGGTCGTACCGCACGCCGGTTTCGACGACCAGGGGCCGAACGACCCGCCAGCGATTGGAGACGTACGCCGCGAGTTGCGTTCCCGCCCGGTCGAGACTCGCGCTCCTGCGAATCGGATACTCACTCGAGTGATCCGTCGGGTCATCCGGGTCCTGGGCAATAACGCTCGCGAAGTTATCGATGTTACGCACACGCCGGGCGTCGACCCCGAAGCTCACGATATCGCGATCGGACAGGCCAAGTGTCCAATCCTGCGTGGCCCCCGATATCGTGTAGCGACGCTGGTTGCTCACCGAATAGAACGGGTCCGGGCGCAGGATGTCCCGCTCCGATCCGGCGCGCGAACGCGTCACATGACCTCCCGATAGAATGGTCCGCACTGTGGTGTGCGGTCCAAACGTGGACTTGAGCGTCGCCCACACGTAGCTGTTCTTGTAATGGGTGTTCGCCACTTCGCGAGTGTTGATTGTGTCCTCGAATCCGGTGGTGGCGGGGATGTCGTAGGTGTACCGGTCGCCCGCGTGCAGCACGTCGACCGCGAGTTCCTGACTCGGGGTGAGCTTGTAGCTCGCCCGCGCGAATCCGTCCTCGAAGCCTGGTTTGGGGAGATCGGCGCGATCGATGAACTGGAACACCAATCCCATGTACCCGGTGCGGCCGAACCCCAGCCACGAGCCTTTTCCGTCCGCGAACGGACCCATTGCGGAGACGTGCGAGTTCAGGAAACTCACGCCGAGATCGACGCGCGCATGCTCACGATCCGGAACTCGCGAGTTGATGTCGAACACACCGCTGCGCCGGTTGCCATAGCGAGCGGGAAACCCGCCGGTCATCAACTGGACGCCGTCGATCGTCTCGGCGTCGATGATGCTGATGGCGCCTTCGTTGAAATCCTTGAGGTGGTAGGGCTCGTGGATTTCGAGCCCGTCGAGCAGGATGAGCGTTTCGTCGTGACGCCCGCCGCGGATGCCGAAGTGCGCGGAATAGTCGTTCGAGGACAGCCCGGGGAGGCGGTTGACGGCACGGAAGATGTCATTGCCGATTTGGGGCACGGATTCGACCGCCTCCCGGGACATGGTCTGGCGCGCGCCTCCGCTTTGACCCATGAACGAGAATCCGCCCGGGGTCACGGTCACTTCGTCGAGACGCACGGCGCTTCGTCCGATCCGCAACTCGAGTGATGGAACATCCGCCTCAGCGATCACCAGCGCATGCCGCAGCGGGACATACCCCATGTGGATCACGCTCAGGGTGTGGGCGCCGGGCGGGATGCCCTCGAGGGCGAATCGACCGGAATCGTCGGTGTAGGCACGGCTGCCGGTGCCCACGATGACGACTTCGGCCTGGCTGATGGGCTCGCGCGACTCCGAGTCGACCACGCGTCCTCGCACGGTTGCGGTGTGCGCCGAAGCGGACGATGCGACCACGCCGATGAGCGCGCACACCAGGATTCCCCAGATCTTCATGGACGGCGTCATGCAGCGTGTCTCCTCGAGCGATCCGTTTCTTGAGGGAAAGGGCGCGCATTCCCGTGACGAAACCGGAGCCTCCAAACGCGATTTCGCCCCGATCCCGGAACCAAGGCCCATACGTTGGTTGAGAGTTGCGGCATGATACCCGCGAAGCTCGGGTATTCGCCGCGCGGCCGGCGCCGGGTGCCCAGAGAGGTCATCGGCCAGGCGCCTGGTTGACTTTCCACCGTCCGGTACCTAGCTTTCCTCCCCCGCCATCCTCACGGATGGCCCCCCGATTCTGGCGGTGTAGCTCAGCTGGTAGAGCAGGAGAATCATAATCTCTGTGTCCGGGGTTCGAGTCCCTGCGCCGCCACCACTCTCCAAAGCCGGTCGCCCACGTGCGCCCGGTTCATCCTCTGGCCGGTCCCGGGTTTCGACCGCTCCGCGCGCGACGTTCCGCCTGCGCCGCATCGAGCCGGTATTGCGCCGGGCGCTGCATGGGCTGTGCGGGCCGCTCCAGGGCAGCCGCGTGCTGGTCGCAGTGAGCGGCGGAGCCGATTCGACGGCGCTGCTCGTGGGGCTTCATCGGATCGCCGGCGAATTCGACCTCTCGCTTACGGCTGCCCACCTGCACCATGGGCTGCGCGGCGCGGACGCGGATGGAGATCTCGAAGCAGTCCGCGCGCTGTGCGAGGCGCTCGATATCCCGCTGATCGACGCGCACCGCGACACGCGCAGCCTCATGCGCGCACGCGGCCTCGCCGGGCAGGCCGGGCTGCGCACACTGCGCCGCGAGTTCATCGCCGCCGCGGCGAAAACCGCGGGTGCCGCAGCGATCGCGACCGCGCACACCGCCGATGATCAGCTCGAAACGCTGCTGATGCGGCTTTCGCGCGGGACCGGCCTCGCGGGGCTCGGCGGCATGTCGCCGCGGCGCGGCCGCTGGATCAAACCGCTGCTCCAGGCAACCCGCCGCGACATCGAACTCGATCTCGAGCGCGCGGGCATTCCGTGGCGCGAAGATGTGACCAATGCCGGACATTCCTACTTCCGCAGCCGGATCCGCCACGGCGCGATTCCCGCGCTGATCGCGGCATGCATCGGAGGCCCGACCGTGCCAACGCGGAACACGGGCGCGGAACGGCCCTCAGAGGGTCCCCGAAGACGGGCCGGCCTCGCCCGCGCGGTCTCGGCGACGGTCGATGAGGCACGCTCGGCGGCCCGAATGATCGAGCGCCGAGCGAGTCGCATGCTTCCGGACATTTGCCGCATCGAAGGCGGGGAGTTTAGGCTTGCTTCGAACCGGGTAGCTTCCTACCCTCTCGCACTCCGGCGCGCCCTCGTCCGCCTGCTGTGGAAAAGCGTCGCACCTTCCACCGTGGGTCTCACCCGCCGTCATTTCGACCAACTCGATCGCCTGTTTGCCTCCACTTCGGGGCGTGCGCGCATCGAGTTGCCCGCGGGGATCGAAGTGTGGCGCGACCGGCAATGGATGTGCTGGCGTCGTCGACCATCTACGGCAATGGATGCTGGAGCTTCGCGCGGCGCAGGCCGATGACAGCGGAAGCCCTGATTCGGGCGGTCGCAGCGATGTGCTTCGGAACAGGGGAGCCTCATGACTGAGAGCCGCGCGGTGAGCGAACCGACGATCCGGGTGATGTTTTCCGCCGAGCAGATCGCGGCGCGCGTGCGTGAGATGGGCTTGGAGCTCGCCCGGGACCTCGAAACCCGGCGTCCGTTGTATGTGGGTGTGCTCAAGGGCGCATGCATGTTCCAATGCGACCTGGCCCGTGCGACACCGGCCGACGTCGAGCTGGATTTTCTTTCGGTGTCGTCCTACGGGAGCGGCACTTCTTCGAGTGGGACCGTGCGGGTGATCTCGGATCTGCGCGGCGACATCGCCGGACGCCACGTCGTGCTGTGCGAAGGCGTGGTCGACTCGGGCTTGAGTGTTTCGTTCATTCTGGATCTTTTGCGCTCGCGGAACCCCGCGAGCATCAAAGTGGCGACCCTGCTGGACAAGGTCCCATGCCGGAAGATGCAGGTTCCGGTCGACTACGCGGGCTGGAAGATCGGCTCCGAATTCGTGATCGGCTATGGCATGGACGCAGCAGAACGGTATCGCAATCTTCCCTACGTCGGTGTACTCGAGGAGGCATAGTTCGTGAGCGTTCTCTGGCGCGGGTCGGAACCCGGCTCGGACGATGGCCGCAAGCGCGATGGGCGTCGGGCCCCTCAGCGTGGCAATGGACCTTCGCGCCGCCCCCAGGTGCCGGTTCCGGCGGGGCGGCCGTTCCGCACGCTCGCATTCTGGGCGCTCGTGGTCCTGCTGTCGTTGGTCGCCTATCGCATGTATCAGGGCAGCTTCATGACGCCGCAGCGTGCGGAGATCTCCTACACGCGGTTCATCGAAGAAGTGACCAAAGGCAACATCTCGAATCTTCAGATCATCGAGCGCAGCGTAACGGGCGAGCTGAAGACCGAGTCTTCGCTGCGCGTCGGCCCGCACGAAACCGCGTTCAAATCCTTCAAGACGAACATCCTCGGCGACGGCCAGGGACTGCCCGAAAAGGTGTGGGAGACCAATCCCGCGATCGAGATCGAAGTCCGCAACGCCGGCATCAACTGGCTCTCGGTGCTGTTCACGTGGCTCCCGCTGCTGCTGATCTTCGGCGCGTGGATGTTCCTGCTGCGCCAGATGCAGGCCGGCGGCAGTGCCGCGCTCAAATTCGGAAAGACCAAGGCGCGCGTGCTGCTCGAAAGCACGCCGAAGGTGACGTTCAAGGACGTCGCCGGCTGCGACGAGGCCAAGGCCGAACTCCAGGAGATCATCGAGTTCCTCAAGGAACCGCAGAAGTTCCAGCGCTTGGGCGGACGCATTCCCAAGGGCGCGCTGCTGCTCGGACCTCCCGGCTCCGGCAAGACGCTGCTCGCGAAGGCGGTCGCCGGCGAAGCCGGGGTGCCGTTCTTCTCGATGAGCGGCTCGGACTTCGTCGAAATGTTCGTCGGCGTCGGCGCCTCGCGCGTCCGTGATCTGTTCGAGCAGGGCAAGCGCAACGCGCCCTGCATCCTGTTCATCGACGAGATCGATGCCGTTGGGCGCCATCGCGGCGCCGGACTCGGCGGCGGTCACGACGAGCGCGAGCAGACGCTCAACCAGCTGCTGGTCGAGATGGACGGATTCGATTCCAACGAAGGCGTGATCATGATCGCCGCGACCAACCGGCCCGACGTGCTCGATCCGGCGCTCACGCGCCCCGGCCGCTTCGACCGGCAGATCGTCGTCGACTGGCCCGACGTGCGCGGGCGCGAAGGCATCCTCAAAGTCCACACGCGCAAGACGCCGATCTCCGACGATGTCGATCTCGCTGCGATCGCGCGCGGCACGCCCGGAATGGCGGGCGCCGACCTCGCGAACATGGTGAACGAGGCAGCATTGCTCGCCGCGCGACGGAACCACAAGAAGGTTTCCATGCGCGATTTCGAGGACGCCAAGGACAAGGTGATGCTCGGAATGGAGCGCAAGAGCCTCGTGATGAGCGAGGACGAGCGCCGCAGCACGGCGTACCACGAAGCCGGGCATGCGCTGGTGGCGTGGCTGATGCCGGGATCCGATCCCGTCAACAAGATCACGATCATCCCGCGCGGCCGCGCACTCGGCATCACGTCGTATCTGCCCAAGGAAGAGCGCTACTCGCGCTCGAAGGACGATCTGCTGCGGTCGCTGTGCATGCTGATGGGCGGGCGCGCCGCCGAGTATCTGATCTTCAATCACTTCACGACCGGCGCTTCGAACGACATCGAGCGGGCGACCGGCCTTGCCCGGCGGATGGTGTGCGAACTCGGCATGAGCGAGAACCTGGGCCCGCTCACGTTCGGCAAGAAAGAGGAGATGGTGTTCCTCGGCCGCGAGATCTCGAGCCACAAGGATTACAGCGAACAGACCGCGGAGTTGATCGACAAGGAAGTGCGCTCGATCGTGGAGTCGGCCTATTCCCGGGCCTTCACTCTGCTGCGCGACAACCTCGACAAGCTCCACCTGATCGCGAACGGACTGCTCGAGCGCGAGATGCTGGACGGGGACCAGATGGAGCGCCTGCTGCGGGGCGAGACGCTGGCGCCGGTTCTGACGGAGTCCGAGCGCAATGCGCAGGAGCACCAGGTCGAGGAGAAGCGGGCGAAAGCCGAGGAACAGGGCTCCGTGGACCCGTTCCGGCCGCCCACCCCGCGACCCGCGGGGGCTTAACTCGGGCTGCACGGAGCATTTACGAGGCTATTGCAACCTTAGGGGTGGTCAGGCCGTCTAATAGTGCGGTCGCGCGAAGCGAAGCGCGCGACCACCTCCATCAGGCAGCAGGCAGCGCGAGCACTTCCAGTGATCGGCCCCGGGGACGGCAAGCCCCGGGGCCGAACTCATTGTTGGCGGGGCGGCCAGCCGATTTGGAAGTCGCGGAAACGGGTGAGGACGCGAGGTGAGGGGATCTTCCGGTGGTAGATTCCCCGGTGGCGACGTGTCGCCACGGGTAAGAGGCTTCTCTTCCAAATCCCAAGGAGTTGGTCATGAGCCTGTTCGGCAAGATCCTCGAAAAGCTCGGATTCAAGCGTGGTACGGCGGAGGCAGCTCCCACCACACAGCCAACGACGATGACCACGACGACCCCGGTAGCCGTCGCGCCGGCCCCGATCACGGTGGTCGACGTGGTCGCCAAACTGGAAGGACTCGCTGCGACGCATGCAGAGAAGCTCAATTGGAAGGTTTCGATCGTCGATCTGCTGAAGCTGCTCGGTTTGGAAAGCAGCCTGGCGGCTCGCAAGGAACTCGCGATCGAACTCGGCTGCCCCTCGGAGAAGATGGGCGACTCGGCGCAGATGAACATGTGGCTGCACAAGACCGTGCTGAAGAAGCTCGCGGACAACGGCGGCAACATTCCCAAGGACCTGCTGGACTAGCCGGCCACTGGCGCGATGGCGGATCGTTTACCCGGTGAATGATCCGCCATCCATAAGCAGCAGGCAGCGCGAGCACTTCCGATGAATCGAGCATCGCGTCAGGCGGCACGAAGTCTTTTTCAATGAAAGTCGCCCGGTGTCCGCGATCCAGCCCGCGGAGTTGAGCAAGGCATCGCGAAGCTGATTCGTTCGTACGGCAGGCCAGTGGCGCCAATTCTGGCAACGTGCAAACTTGAAATAGGCAGAGTTACAAGCCCATGGCCTCGATCTGAAAGGACCGATGCATGTCGCTCGAAGAGGAACTCACCGAAGCCTTCAACGACGGCTACCAGGCGGCAGGAAGAGAAGTTGGCTATTGGGGACGAAGGTTTCTGCAAGCCGTTAGGCGAAATGGCGGATTGGCAACCGCGAAGCGAATGCTACTCCCTCGAAACAGAGGCCAGCGCAAGGGTTTGGACGCGCTACTAGAAGCCAACCGCCCAGAACTCACGGTCGAAGCAATCGTCTTGCAGCCAAGGTTCCAGGGCCTCTTCACGTCTTTAGAACTTGATGTCGCCAAAGAGCGTCTAGGCGAATACGGGAAGGCAATCGCTAACATCGCCTCGGAAAGGCATCGTTTGTATCCGGATGATTTAGAACCGGGGCAGAAGTACGCAGAAGGGGCCAAGAAGCAGGTTCGAGTCAATGCATACGAGCGCAACCCAAGAGCGAGAGCGGCCTGCGTTAAGCACCATGGCTACGACTGCGCCGTATGCAGCTTCAACTTTGAATTGCGGTACGGGATTATGGGCAGACAGTTCATTCATGTCCATCACCTTAACCCGTTGGCTCTAGCTGACGGCGAGTACAAACTTGATGCGGTAGCTGATCTGCGCCCCGTGTGCCCAAACTGCCACGCGATGCTTCACCACGGCACAACCGTGCTCAGCATCGAAGAACTCCGCGCAAAGCTCGCAACCGCAGATGCCTAGGTATAAATGGGGCGAGTTCAAATCTCGCAGTCTCAGATGCCGAGCACATTGCCCGATCGAAAAAGCATAGGCGAATGCGGGTGCCGGGCTCACGAGCTCAAGTGGCAGTCACTTCTCTCTCGAGGCTCGAAGCAGCCCTGATCCAACCCCTTAGTCACGCGGTGAAAGTTCCGCCGTCCGCGGCCCTGGTCACGATCCCGCGCGCAGGTTCGAAGCGCACGCCGCGCTCCGCACGCAAGGCGTTGAGCCGGCCGGCGACCTTCGGAAGACCCAGCGCGTCCGCGTGACGCAGCGGGCCGCCGCGGAAGGGTGGGAATCCCGCGCCGAAGATCATCGCGAGATCGACCGATCCGGCATCCGCCACGACCTGCTCGTCCAGGCAATGGGCCGACTCGTTGATCATCGCGAGCACCATGCGCTCGGCCAGCGCGTCTCGACTCTGCGGCGTCCGCTGGCGCGCGAGCCCGAGGAGCGTGGCGAGCCCGGGATCGGGTTCGCGGCGCCGCCCGCGGTGACGATAGAAGCCGAGCCCTGTCTTCTTCCCGAACCGCCCTGCCTCGACCAACTTGTCGAGTGCCGGCGCAGGGGCCATGCGATCGGGGAACGCGCGGCCCAGCACCCCGGCCGCCTTGTGGGCCACGTCGATGCCGACTTCGTCCAGCACTTCGAACGGTCCCATCGGCATGCCGAATCCGCGCATCGCACCGTCGATGTCGGCGATTCCGTAGCCTTCTTCGAGCAGGTGCATCGCCTCGCGCAGGTAGGGCGTGAGGATCCGGTTCACGACGAACCCCGGCGCATCGGCGACCACGACCGGCGTCTTGCCGAGCCGGCGCGCCAAGGCCACGGCGGTCACGATCGTGGCATCCGTGGTCCGCGCGGCACGCACGACTTCGACGAGCGGCATGCGATGAACCGGGTTGAAGAAATGGAAGCCGCAGAAGCGTTCGGGGTGGGCGAGGCCCGCGCCGAGCTCGGTGACCGAGAGCGACGATGTGTTGGTCGCGAGCAGTGCCGCCGGGCTCATGCGGGCTTCGAGCTCGCCGAATACGCGGCGCTTCACCTCGAGATCCTCGACCACGGCTTCGATCGTGGCGTCAGCGCGGCCGAAGCCCTCGAGCTCCAGCGTTGCGGTGATGCGCGAGAGTTGGGCATCGCGCTCGTGCGCGGGACCACGGCGCTTGCGGCTGCGCTCGTCGATCAGCTCGCGTACGGTCGAGAGCGCCTTCGTCAGCGATTCGGGCCGCACGTCGCGCATCCGCACGCGGATTCCAGCGCGGCTCGCCAACTCGGCAATGCCGCCGCCCATGGTGCCGGTTCCGATCAGCCCCAACGTGGCGACCGGTGTCAGGCGGATCGCGGCGTCACCCACGGGCGAGCCTTTCTTCGCGCGCTCGGAGAGCAGGAAGATACGGATGAGATTCTTGCTCACCGGGCCCACGACCAGCTCGGCAATTCCCTCTTCGAGCGGCAACGCTTCGGCGACCGGCCTTCCGATTCCCGCGCGCATCACGTCGATCGCGGCGAGCGCGGCCGGGTATTCGCCGGCGGTGCGCTTCAGCGTCATCGAGCGCGCCTGCCCAAAGACGATCGCGCGGCCGGGCGGGGTTTCGAGGAACGCGGCGACCAGCCCCTTTGGCCGATAGCGGTCGCGCCGCGCGTGCGCTGGCCGGCGTTCCAGCTCGGCGAGCCGGCGCTGCGCGTGCTCGATCAGCCACGCGGCGGGCACGGCGCGCGCGACCAGTCCCATCTTCGCGGCGCGGCGCGCATCGAGCGAGCGGCCGGTGAGGACGAGATCGAGCGCCGCCGAGACGCCGACCAGCCGCGGCAGCCGCGTCGTGCCGCCGAAGCCGGGGAAGATGCCGAGCAGCACTTCGGGCAGGCCGATCTGGGTGTGCGGCTCCTCGCTCGCGATCCGCGAATCACACGCGAGCGCCAGCTCGGTGCCGCCGCCGAGGCACACGCCGTCGATCGCGGCGACGGTCGGCGCACGCAGCGCGGAGAGTCGGTTGAACACGGCATGCGCACGCCGCACGATCGCGACCACCTGCGCGGGATCGGTGATCGCGCCGATCGCGTGGACGTCCGCGCCCGCGACGAACGATCCGGCCTTGCCGCTGCGCACGATCACGCCGCGCAGATCGGAGGCGCGCTCCAACTCGCCGAGTGCGGCTTCGAGACTCTCGATCGCCGCGGCATCGAGCACGTTGAGCTTGCGCCCCGGGTCGTCCATGACGAGGTGTGCGAGCCCGGGATCGGGCCATTCGATGCGGAACACGGCGGGCGTCGCGACGGGTTGAGATATGAGCGGCGCGTCGTTCACGGGCATGGCGCTCATACACACTCCGCTTTGAGTGCCGGGTTCCAGCACCCGTGCCCGTTCATGAACCCATGCGCCGCGCTCATTCGCGCTCCAGCACGAATGCGGCACCTTGGCCGCCGCCGACGCACAGCGAAGCAATTCCGCGATGGAGACCGTTGCGCCGCAGCTCGTGGAGCAGCGTCAACAACAGCCGCGCGCCGCTCGCGCCGACCGGATGCCCCAGCGCGATCGCGCCACCGTTCACGTTCAGGCGATCCATCGGAATCTCTCCCAGCGCACGATCGCGGCCCAGCTCGGCGCGCGCGAATGCATCGGACTTGGAGGCTTCCAGGCACGCCAGCACCTGCACCGCGAACGCTTCATTGATCTCGACTCGCTCGCAGTCGGCCATCGAGAGCCCGGCCTTGGTGAGCGCTTCCGACATCGCGAACACCGGCCCCAATCCCATGCGCCGCGGCGAGAGCCCGGCGAAGGCGAACGAGCGTATGCGCCCCAGCGGCGGCGTGGGCCACACGCGCGCGGTCGCCTCGTCGCCGATCAACAGCGCCACGGCACCATCGGTCACCTGACACGAGTTCCCAACCGTGACCGTGCCGTTCTTTCGGTCGAAGTACGGCTTGAGCTTCGCGAGCGCCTCGAGCGTCTGGCCGTCGCGCGGGCCGACATCGTCGTGCACGATCTCGTGCTTCGGCGCCGGGAACACCGGCACCATCTCCTCGCGCAGGCGCGCGCGGGCGGCGATCGCGCGCTGGTGGCTCATGAGCGCAAATCCGTCCTGGCGCTCACGGCCGATCCGGAACTCGTTCGCCAGCACTTCGGCGGTCTGACCCATGTTGAGCCCGCACGTGAAGTCGGTGAGCCCTTCGACGATCGCGATGCGCGGCTTGAGCATGGCCGGGCGGAAGCCGGCGAACGCGCCGAGCTTCTGAACCGGCGTCTTCGCGCGCATGACGCCTTCGAGCCATCCGGCGTAGCTCGGCGCGTACATGAGCGGGATCTGACTCATCGATTCCATGCCGCCCGCGAGGATCAGCTTCGCCTCGCCCGAGGCGATGCGGTAGGCGGCGTCGGCGATCGCTTCCATACCCGAGGCGCAGTTTCGGTGCACCGTGAAGCCGGGGACTTTCTCGGGCACACCCGCGCGCAGGGCCGTGACGCGCGTGATGTTCGCTGCCTCGGCGGGCTGGGCGCAGTTGCCGAACACGACGTGGTCGAGGCGCGCGGGGTCCAGATCGTGGCGCGCCAGCAGTTCCGCCATCGCCACGCGTCCGAGTTCGTAAGCGGGCGTATTGCGAAACACGCTGCCGACCCTGGCGAACGGCGTTCGGACTCCTCCGAGAATCCAGCTCGAGACCATGTCGCGCGACTCTCCCCCACCCCTCGCGGGGTTGTCAACGACCGTCGTGTGCCCCGCAGGTTATCGGTCGATCGGGCTTCGCGCTGAACCCGGTCGCGGTTGCACTTGTCTTGCCGCCCCGCTCCGCCGATCTTATTGAAGAACGTCCGCACCCCGCAGAGCGACCGCTCGCGGGTCTCGCGGCGGCGCTGCCCGGGGGGCTTTGCGTGACGCGCACGCTGATTCAGATCTTCCTCGACACGGTGGAAGCGCACCACAAGACTGCGCAGTTCGTGCGCAAGATCGACGGCGCCTGGCAGGAACTCTCGGCCGATGCCGCGCTCGAGCGAGTCGAGTGCCTGGCGCTAGGGCTGGAGTCGCTCGGGGTCACGCGCGGGGACCGCGTCGCGATCCTCGCCGAGACGCGGCTCGAGTGGGCGCTCACCGATCTCGCGGTGCTGGGATTGGGTGCGGTCAGCGTTCCGGTCTATCCCACGCTGATCGCCACGCAGGTCGCGACCCAGTTGCGCGATTCCGAGACACGCGTCGCCGTGGTGTCCACGTTGACGCAGCTCGAGAAGCTCCGCTCCGTGTGCGACAGCCTGCCGTCCCTCGACGCGATCGTGGTCATGGACGGTGTTGCCTCGACAGGCGGCTCGACAGGCGACGCGACCCCACGACCGCGCGAATTCTGCTTCGACGACGTGGTCGCGCGCGGTCGCGAATTGCGCACCCGCGATCCGAACGCATTCCGCGCGCGCGCGGCAGCCGTGCGTCCCGACGATCTCGCGACCATCATCTACACCTCGGGCACCACCGGCGATCCCAAGGGCGCCATGCTGACGCACGGCAACATCAGCTCGAACGTCGAGGCGTGTCTCGCGGTGATTCAGCTGGTTCCGACGGACATCTGTCTTTCGTTCCTGCCGCTGTCGCACATCCTCGAGCGCATGGCCGGGCTCTACGCGATGCTCGCGGGTGGCGCCACCATCGCCTACGCCGAGAACATGGAAACCGTGGGTCTCAATGCCGCCGAGATCAAGCCGACGGTGCTGCTCGGCGTGCCGCGGTTCTACGAGAAGGTGCATGCACGAATCCTCGATGCGGCGGGCAAGCGGCCCCCGATCGCGCGCCGGCTGTTTCAGTGGGGACTCGCGCGCGGCACGGAACGCGCGCGCGCGCGCTTCGAGCGCCGCAGCCTCGGGCCGCTCGCGAAGCTTTCCATCGCGCTCGCCGACCGGCTGGTCGGCAAGACGATTCGCGCGCGCATGGGCGGACGGCTGCGGTTCTGCGTTTCGGGCGGCGCACCGTTGGCGCCGCACACGCTCGAGTTCTTCTTCGCGATCGGCATCCCGATCCTCGAAGGCTACGGGCTCACCGAGACCTCGCCCGTGATCTGCCTCAACGTTCCGGGCGGCGAGAAACCCGGAGCGGTCGGGCCGCCGATCCCGGGCGTCGAAGTTCGGATCGGCGACGAAGGTGAGATCCTCACGCGTGGTCCGCACGTGATGACGGGCTACTACCGCAATCCCACCGCCACCAGCGCCGTCATCCGCGATGGCTGGTTCCACACCGGGGACATCGGGAAATTCGATGCCGACGGCTGTCTCATGATTACCGACCGGTTGAAAGATCTGCTCGTGACGGCGGGCGGCAAGAAGGTCGCGCCGCAACCGATCGAGGCGTCGCTCAAGACCAGCGAGTGGATCGCCGAGGCCGTGCTGATCGGTGACCAGCGTCCCTACATCGCCGCGCTGCTGGTTCCCGACTTCGCCCGGCTCCACGCCGATCACGCCGCCAGCGGCGGGAGTCCGCTCGATGCCCGCGCGCTCCTCGCATTGCCGGAAGTGCGCGAGCGCTTTGCTCGCGAGATCGAGCGCGTCAACGCCGGGCTCGCGCCGTTCGAGCGCATCAAGCGCTTCAGCCTGTTCGAGCGCGAGCTGAGCCAGGATGCCGGCGAGCTCACGCCGTCGCTCAAAGTGAAAAGGCGCGTGATCTGTGAGCGCTACCATGCGATGATCGAGGCGCTTTACGAGTCCGCGCCCGACCGGGTCGGCTCGGCCGCGTGACGGCGCGCCCCGCGGCGCGCATCAACCGGAGCGTCTGATGGACCGCAAGCTGATCGGAATGCTGTCGGTGGCCGGTGTCGTGATGGGGTTCGCGTCGGTGATGGGCTGGACGCAGCATCGCGAGGGCGTGCTGTGGCTCGTGATCGCGGTCGCCAGCGCATTCGTGATCGCGCGCGAAGCGCCGGGCAAGTACTTCCTGCACGGGCTGTGGACCGGGTTGCTCGCCGGAATGGCGTCCGCGCTGATTCAGCTCGCGATGTACTCGACTTACCTCGCGAACAACCCCGACACCGCCGCCCAGATCCAGACCATGCCCGCGAACATGAATCCGCGCGTGATGCTGCTGATCTTCGCGCCGATCATCGGACTCGTGAACGGTGTGGTGATCGGATTGCTGAGCATGCTGGGCGCCAGGATCCTCAAGCCGCGGCTCACGGCCTGAGATCGACTCGCTAAGGCTAAGCCTTCGTCGTCTCCAGCCGGTTCCACAACTCCTCGCGCACCAGCGCCGGAGGCAGCGCCCCGACGCTGAGCAGTGCCGCGTGGAAGTCGTGCAGATCGAACCGCGAGCCGAGCCGCGTCTTCGCCTCGTCGCGCAGCTTCTGGATCTCGAGCATGCCGACGAAGTAACTGAGCGGCTGGGTCGGCGACAGTAGATAGCGTTTCACTTCGAGTGCGGCACTTCCGGGCTCGAGCATGACCTCGTCGACCAGGTAGTTCACGGCCTCGTCGAACGTCATGCGCCCGATCTGGAGCCGCACGTCGATCACCACCCGGCATGCGCGCCACAGCAGATCCTTGAGCTGGAACAGCCGGGTTGCGGCGTCGGTGAAGAAGCCTTCTTCGTGCATGACTTCCGCGCAATACAAGGCCCATCCGAGAGCGAAAACGTCGTCGTAGGCGAGTTGGCGCAGGCGCGAGCCGCCGCGGTTCGCATGGCCGGTCTGCAGATGGCGGCCGGGATAGGATTCGTGCAGCACGACCAGCGGCAGCCGTGCCCACGCGTGCTCGGAGAGTTGCTTGGCCTGGATGTCCTTCGACTTGGACAGATCGACCGGGGTCACGAAGAAGTATCCGGTCTGATCGGCGTCGAAGGGAGCGGCCGGCAGATACGCCGCGTACGGCGTGAACGCGCGCTCGAACACAGGTGTGTCGATGATCTCGAGCGCCGTGCTCGTCACCGGCGCGATGCGCCGCTCGCGCACGAACGCAAGCGCGCGCGCGGTTTCGGTCACATAGGCTTCGCGCAGGCTGCCACGATCGGGGTGGCGCGAACGCGCCTCTAGGATCTGCTCGCGCCAGCCGCGCGAAGGGTCGAGTCGCCGCGCCTCGCGCTCGAGCATCTCGCGGATGCGGGCGACGTGCTCAGTCCCGAGTACCTCGAGCGCATCGACGTCGGTGTCGAGCAGATGCTCGTGGCGCAGCATCGCGTTCATGGCTTCGGCGCCGATGCCGGCGACCGGCTTGGCGCGCGGCATCAACTCGCGCTCGATGCGCTCCTGATAGCGCAGGAATCCGACCCGCGCGCGCTGGGCCGCGAACTCGATGCGTTCGGCCTCGCCCGGGAAGCTGCGCCGAAGTGAACGCGTTACTTCGTCCACGAAGCTCGCGCCGGCGAGCGTGACCTCGACCGCGGTGCGCATCACAACTTCCGACGTAGGCTCGAGATTCTTGAAGGCGCTCTCGAGATAGTCGGGGATCGCGACCAGGCGGTCGAGGATCGCCTCCTTGCGCTCTTCGAGCGGCGCAAACGGTCGAGCGAGCAGCATGAACACGCCGCGCAGCGCGCGATCGGGATACCACACGGGATTGAGCGCGTGGGTCCGCAGATCCTCGATCTCTGCGCGCAGCGTCCACACCCGCGTTTCGAGGTAGGCAAGGTCGACGCGCTGCGTGGAGGTGAGCGTTCCGCGATCGATGGTGGTACGCAGACGGCGCTCGAAGTCGCGCAGCCACGACACCCGCGCCTGGATGCCTTCGGGAGAATCGTCGGGGAGCAGATGATCGTAGTCATGGATGCCGACGCCGGTGGCAGCGACCGGATCGTTGCGGAAAGACAGTTCGACGAACTCTTCGCTCAGCGCGGACAGGCTTCGGGGTGTCTCGGGCATTGCAACTCGACTCCTGATCGGCATGACGGGCGTCGCGGCGGGAGCAGCGCCCCCCGCATGCGACGCGCGCGCGGGGGCGCAAACGGAACGATACTCCGAATTCAATCGATGCGCACGACGTTCGCGGATTGAGGTACCTGAGGCACTCGGGAGAAATCCAGTTCCGGGTCGCACTCGCTGAAGTCCAGTTCCCGCTCGTGTTCGTCCGCTCGCGGGCGCGGCCGCTCCGAGCACAGGGCACGGAGGATCTCGACCATCGTGATCACATCGAGCATGTTGTGGTGAAACACGGGGATCAGCCGGTAGGGATCGCCGCGCCGGACGAAATCGTGATAGAGCCCGGGAATCTCCTCGCCGGGCACGTCGCCCGAGCGCCGCCGCCGGCATACGTGCTGCTCGAGCGTCTGCAGCCGGCAGTTGGGCAGCAATTGCTTCCAGCGCCGGCGTGACGCGTGGAGCAGATCCACGTGGCGTCCGGGAAGCTGCACGGTCACCGCGTGAACCACGGCACGTCCGAGCAAAAAGGGAGCGTCGTACGATTTTCCGTTGAAGGTCACGAGATAGTCGAAGTCACGTGCCGCCTCGTGAAGCGCGCTCAACAGCGCCGCTTCTTCCCCGTAATGGCGGGCGAAGTACTGGCGCAGCACGAAGTCCGTTCCGTTCCAGTGCATGGTGCCCGCGAGGAATACCGGGCTCGAAGCGAGGCCTCCGGTTTCGAGGTCGAGGAACAGGGCGCGCGAAAGCCCGCTCGCGGCGAGCGCCGACAGATCGATCTCCTCTTCGGGCGGTGTGCCGAGCAGTCCCCAGCCCGATTCGGGGCGCTCCATTTCGGAACGCAGGCGTTCGTGGATGTAGACCGCGCCGTTCGCGCAGCGCCACTCGCCACCCGGCAGGAACTCCTCCACACCGGGGCCACGATGGCTGCGCGGACGCCAGGGATGGCCGCGAGATGCGTCGTCTTCCGACGCTTCAGGTACGACGGTCGCACGCGCCGCCACCGGGGCGCGACGCGTGCGCGCCAGCGATGCGAGCCGATCGCGCAGGCGGTCGGCGTCGAGCACTATTCGCTCCGCTCGGCGACCAGCGCGAGCCTGCGGCTCTCGGCAGAATACTCGCTGCGATCGGCGCCGCCCCATACTTCGCGGACCACGAGCCCGTGACGGGCGAGCAACGCGGTCAGCTCGGCGCAGGTGTAGGTGCGCAGGTCAAACTCCTTCACGTTGCGCGGGCCCTGTTCCTCGATCAGCGTGAGGCGCGACGTCACCCGCGAGCGGCGGACGTCGAAGGTGATCTCCTCCATCACGAGCGAACCGTCCTCGCGCTGATCCCAGATGCGCTGTTGCGGATGGATCAGCAGCCGTTCGCGATTGGCGAGATCGAGCAGCAGCCGGCCGCCGGGCACGAGACTGCGCGCAATGCGGGCCAGCACCAGTTCGTTCTCGGCATCCGAGAAATAGCCGAACGACGTGAAGTAGGAATAGACGCCGGTGAATTCACGTTCGAACGGCAACTCGCGCATGTCGGCCGCGAGCCAGCGCACTTTCGCTCCCTGCCGCTCGGCCTCCTGTGCCGCCATCTCGAGATAGCGAGCGTTGAAGTCGGCACCGGTCACCTGAAATCCACGCTTCGCCATGCCGATCGCATGCCGTCCGAGCCCGCACGCGAGGTCGAGCACCGCGGAGCCCGCCGGCACGCCGAGCGCACTCGCGATGAACTCCACCTCCGCCGCGGTCTTCTCGGCGGTGAAGCTGGTGCGGTAGATCTTCAAGTATTCGTCGTCGAAGAATGTCACCGGCCATTCGACTTCGGGCTTCATCCGTTTTCCTCCGGAACGTGGTTCAACCAGTAGTTCAGCAGTGCCAGAGCCGCGGGCTTGCCCGGGATCTCACGCGCGCGGCCGAGATCCGGATCCTGTTGCTGCGCGACCCGCAAAATCGGAAGACCGACGCATGACGGGCATCCGGTCGCGCACGGGCAGCTCTCGACATGGCCGAGTGCGGCGCGCGCCAGCTCTTCCATGCGCGCCCACCCCTGCTCGGCGAATCCGAGTCCGCCGGGATAGCGATCGAACACGAACAGCGCCGGACGGCCAAGGTTCGACGAGTCGATCATGCCGCCCAGATCCGAGGGATCGCACATCGCGAGCATGGAAAGCAACGTGAGGAACAGATTGCGCACGCCCGACAACCCTTCGATCGGGTTCAGTCCCTGACGCGCAACCGCGCGCCATGCCTCTTCACTCGGCGCGATCCAGAAGCCGGTGGTCTCGAGCGTCAGCCGCGGCAGGTCGAGCGGGTGATAGCCGATCGCGTCGATCGAGTGGAACTTGATCTTCTTCATCGCGATCGTCTGCCACGAGTAGGTGACCTCGCCGAAGCGCGTCGACTCTCCGCGCCACGCGCGCTGCTCCAACTCCTGGCGCACGCGGATGTTCGTGTCGAGCACCGGCTGCGTGTAGTAGTCGACTTCGCGCGGCTCGACGTAGGCGGTCTTGCCCACCAGATCCAGCTCGCGCACGAAGCAGGTCTCGCCTTCGTGCAGATAGATCGCCTCGGGATACACGAGCTCGAGCGCGCTGATCGCATCGACGTTGCCAATCACCGCGTTGCCGCGCTTCACGTCCATGATCGTGTAGGTGTTGTCCGAGATCGCGCGCAGATTGACGCGCGCCGCGGGGAACTCGGTCTTCGCCCAGTACGAGCGCTCATCAATGGTGCGGGTCTCGCCCGAATCCTCGAGCGCCTCGAGGATCGCCGGCGTCTGCGGACCGAATGCCTCCCGATCCGCGGGCCCGAGCGGGATCTCGTACGCGGCACACGCGAGCTGCTGCGCCAGGATGTACGGGTTGTGCGGATCGATCACCGCCGCCTCGGGCGAGCGACCGAAGAAGTAGTCGGGGTGGTGCATCAGGTACTGATCGACGGTGTCGTTGTAGGCCACGAGGATCGCGAGTGCCGCCTCGCCCTTGCGCCCCGCGCGCCCCGCCTGCTGCCACGCGCTCGCGAGCGTGGGCGGCGCTCCGATCATCACCACCGCATCAAGCCCGCCGATGTCGACGCCGAGTTCGAGCGCGTTGGTGCTGACCACACCGCGCAGTTCGCCCGAGAACAACGCACGCTCGATCGCGCGGCGCTCCTCGGGCAGATATCCGCCGCGATACGACTTCACGCGCCCGGCGAGCCGCGGCTCCAGATGTTCGAGCCGCTCGCGCACGTAGCGGTACACCAGCTCCGCGGCCACCCGCGACTTGGTGAACGCGATCGCCTGAGCGCCCGCCGCGACCAGCCCCGAGAACAGCGCACAGCCCTCGCCGTTCGACGAGCGCCGCTCGACCTTGGTGTCGTCGGAATACGGCGGATTCCAGAACACGAAGTGCTTCTCGCCGCGCGGCGCGCCGTCGTCGTCGACCACCTGCACGTCGCGGCCCACCAGCGAGCGCGCGAGTTCGCCCGGATTGCGGATCGTGGCGCTGCAGAGCACGTAGCGGAAGTCGCCGCCGACATGCGCCACCACGCGCTCGAGGCGGCGGAACACGTTGGCGACGTGCGAGCCGAAGATGCCGCGGTAGGCGTGCATCTCGTCGACCACGACGTAACGCAAGTTCCGAAAGAAGCGCCCCCAGCGCGCGTGGGCCGGAAGGATGCCCTGGTGCAGCATGTCGGGGTTCGAGAGGATCACATTCGCATCGTCGCGGAGCTTGCGCCGCGTGCTCGCCTGCGTGTCGCCGTCGTAGACGCCCGCCACCACGCCGCGCAGCAGATCGGGGTGCGAGCCCGCGAGGCGCGTGAGCCCCTGCAGTTGATCCTGCGCGAGCGCCTTGGTCGGGAACAGATAGAGGGCCGTGGCTTCGGGATCATCGAGCAGCGATTCCATCACCGGCAGGTGGTAGCACAGACTCTTCCCGCTCGCGGTTCCGGTGACGACCACCGTGTCGCGGCGCGCGCGCAGCGCTTCGATCGCTTCGACCTGGTGGGTGTAGAGCTGCTCGATGCCGTGCGCGGCGAGCGATTGCGCGATCGGTTCGGGCAACGGGCGGGAGAGATCGCCGAAGCGCGCGGGGCGCGCGGCGAGCGTCTCCCAGCGCGCGATTGCGCCGCGATTTTCGGGGCGCTCGGAGAACGTCGCGAGCCACTGGGAGAGCGGCGCGTGGGTCAGGTCGGACGAAATCGCAGAGCCGTCAGGCGTGCCCGGGCCCTCGAGTGAACCGTTGCGCTCGAGGAAACGGGTCGGAGGTGCTTGCATTGGATGCTTCCCTGCAGTCCGCGCGCACCGCGGTCTGCCCGTTGGGATCGAGAGCGCTCGGGACGCTCAGCGGGGTTCGCGCAGTATGTCCGTACGGGCACAGATGAGCAAGTCGGCGGCCCAACAGTCGGCGGCCCAACAGTCGACGGCCCTGCAGACGAACTGTCTTCTAAAGACAGTTGGAACGTTGAGCCGGGGCGAAGATCGCTACCCCTTGCGGACAGCGGTTCGAAGGCGGATGGTCACGTTTCTGCGGTAGTGCCGGGGTCGCCCACCGCAATCGACCGGAGTCGAAACCAACGCAGGATCAGGAGGAGCCGTGCAGCGCATCGCAACACTCTCAGCCACGGTGTTGATCGTTCTCGGTTTCACGACCCCGCCGGTATCCGCCGATGTGATCCGCAAGTCGGCTCCGCCCCCGGCCGCGTCTGCGAAGTCCGCGATCGCGAATCCCTCGGGACTCTATGCGTCGGCCGAGAGCAACCTGCGCATCGCCGTTCGCCCCGATGGGGTCGGGGAAGTCGAGTCGAGTTCGGGATGGAATGCCGTCGGATTCTTCCGCAATCGCGAGTTCGTGGGCATGATGCGCGATCTCGATGACCTCGGAAATCCGATGCCGGAAGTGCCGTACGGAAGACTCCAGTTCACGGTTCGCGACGACGGCTCGATCGACGCGGTGCTCGCGCCGCGAGGCGGAAGCCTTCGTCAGGACGAGCATTGGAAACCCAAGCCGAAGGAAGTGATCGCGCCACCCAGGCCGCAAGTGAGGGTGACGCCGCCTTCGACCGAGGAACCCGAGCCGGGAGCGTATGTCTATGTCGAAGAACTTCCCGAAGCAATCACGAAAGTGCCTCCGACATACCCGCCCGCGATGAGAGAGGCCGGCATCCAGGGTACGGTCGTGGTGAAGGCGCTGGTGGGCAAGGACGGCCGCGTGTCGAGGACGATGATCGTGAAATCGATCAGTGAGACGAACCCGGCTCCTGAACTCGACGCCGCGGCAGCCGCCGCCGTCCGGCAGTGGATCTTCAAGCCCGCACGATCCAGGGAAGGCGCCACCGTCGCCGTGTGGGTCGACGTGCCGATTCGATTCTCACTGCACTGAGAAGACTGTGTGCGCGCAAGCGCGCACACGGTTACTCCAGCGACCGCGGCACCGCCGTGATCGACGTGATGAGCCAGTCCTCTTCGCCTTCCGGCCGGAAGGTCACGCGATACGCCTCCTGCGATCCGCGCAGGAACGTCAATTCCGCCCCGCGCGCTTCGGTCGCGGGCGCGATGCGCCAGGTGCCCTTCGAGCGGTTCCACTCGAACTGGATCGCCTGATCGACCAGCGTAGGATCGGTCACCCGCATTGAAGCGGCCGGGTCGGCGCGCATCAACTCGTCGACGAAGTGCACGAACGTCGAATAGGTCGAGGACACGTCGCGGTCGGCGACGCGCTCGAACCCGTTCGGGCCCCAGCGAAAGCGATGCTCGCGATCGAGGTGCGGGCACGAGTTGCACTCCTCCCATCCGCGCGGAGTGCGGAACGTGCGCGCGACGAGTTCGATGCTGGTGTCGGCGGTCGCGAACGTACCGGTGCCGAATCCGCCGAGCGAATCGGGACCAAGCGTCTGGCTGATCTTCCAGCGATGCTCCTTGGGACGCCTCGTCCACGCGTACAGCACCGGTTCCTGCCGGCTGCCCTTCGCGCGCGTGAACAACGCCGCCGCGCGGGTCGGAGCGCTGACCGCGCAGGTATCCTTGCCGATCGTCATCGCGACCAGCCCCATGCCCTTGCCCTCGACCTCCTGCCAGTAGGGCTGCACGCCTTCGCACCAGTAGAACGCGGGCCACGAACCGCGCGAGGGATCGGAGCGCACGAACAGGTTCACCATCAGCCCGCACGCTCCACCGGCGGTCTCGACGCCGACGCCGAGCGAGTCCAGCAGATCCTCGGCGCGTCCTCGCCATTCGGCGGGCGCGTGGCGGCTCAGATCCTGGTAGAGCGCGAGCCCCGTGAGCGAGGCGGCGCGGGCGTCGTCGGACTGCGAATCCCACGCCTGCTCGACATCGCGCAGTAGAGCGGCGAGCGAGTCGGTGGAAACCACGCCCGCGGTATTCGTGTCCTCCTCGATCAGCGTGGTCTTGCGCGTGCACGAGCCCGCGAACGCAATCGCCAGCGCGAACGCGGCAACGCGCAGCCAGGGCATGACCGTGGCGAAGATCCGTTTCACCGCGTGGTGTCGCGGGCTGCGGCGCGCTTCCAGTTCTCGATGATCCATCGGCCGTCCTTCTGCTTGAACCGCACCACGTAGTGTTCGACGCCGCGGGCACCGCGGAATCGGAACTGCAACCACCTCGGCCAGCGCTCACTCTCGGACATCTCGAGTTTCCAGGTTCCCGGCGAGCGGCGCGTTCCCCAGCCCATCGCGACCGCTTCGTCGAGTTTCGCCGGATCGTCGAGCAACCGTGCCGCGGCGGCGCGATTGTGATCGACGAGGAATCTAATGAACAGCACGAACATCGAGTAGGGCGAGGGAACCAGCCGGCTGTCGTGCAACCCGTAGCCTTCGTCCTTGCGCTCGACGAAGATGTTCTCGATCAGGCGGCGCGGACATCCGGTGCACGCCTCGAACATGGTATCGGGTGGCGCGTCCGACCACGACACCAACTCCGGCAAGCCGTCGCCATTCACATCGCTGAGGTTCGCGCTGTGCGCGTGGCCGAGATTCGGGCCGTTGCCTTCGTACTGGGCAGGGCGCCACAGGCCGCCGTCTGCCGTGAGCTTGAACAGCATGAAGCGCATCACCGTGGCGTCTCCGCGGCTGCGATCCAGCAGCGCCCACTTGTACGGCGCGTCGCGCTCGCCGCTCCACCACACGCGCATCTGCGGCGACTGGCCGCCGTGCAGTTCGACGCCCTGCTGCATCACGCGGTCGCCGCGATACCAGAAGAGGTACGCCATCGAGCTCGCCGTGAGCCGGAACGGATTGCGCACCACCATCAGCATGAAGTTCGGCAGCACGGGATCGGAGACGATTTCGGTATCGAATCCGAGCGAGTCGAGTGCGACTTCGATCGGCCGGGCCTGAACGACCGCCGAGCGGCCGAGCGATCTCATCCACTTCATCGCGATCGCGGACGCCCGGTTGTAGGGAATGACCGTGACCGAATCGATCGCATCGCGCGGCTGATCGCGAAACTCCGCGCGCGATTCCGCGGCCCAGGTCTGCAGCGAGTCGAAGCCTGGCGGCACCCACGGCCGCACGCGCGGCGACCCGACGGCGTCGGCCGAGTGCGCCTGCGGGACCGCGTGCAGCAGTGCGGCGAAGATCACGAAGATCATCAGTCGGGCAGCACGCATCGGGTGCGGGCTCGGGATCACCGGGGCCTACTCGCCAGCGTGCCGGCCGGGCGCAGGTGGTAGATGTACGCCCCCGAGCCGGGCGCCGACAGCGTGTAAGTAATCGTGAGGTTGGAGCGGAAGGAATAATCGTTGAACTCACGATGCCTGCGGATCCGCGCCTGAATCTGTGCTGCCAGCGGCACAGAGACAAACCGCACGTAGTTCAGCTCGTCGCGGATGCCCGATGCCAGCGCCGTGTTCTGGATCGGCGGGAAATACGGGAAGCGCGCGTCGCACGGCGCCTGGCTG
Source organism: Candidatus Eiseniibacteriota bacterium (assembly GCA_031364845.1). GTDB lineage: Bacteria > Eisenbacteria > RBG-16-71-46 > RBG-16-71-46 > RBG-16-71-46 > JANLWX01. The sequence continues at coordinate 2,848 of JANLWX010000034.1, read as the reverse complement.
TTCAGCAGCATGAAGACCTGCGCGTTGTGCGTGACGGTGATGTTGTTGGCGGTGTACATCCGGATCTGCGCGTCCGCGAGCACCAGGTTCGAATCGAGCGACTCGAAGTCGAATCGCGCGAGCCCGCCATACCGGCTTCCGCTCAAGAGTCCCGGACAGCGCCACACCCGAAAGAGCTCGTCCCAATAGCCCGAATCCCGCGGATAGATCAGGAACGAATCGAGCACCGCGTCGGACGGCGCGACATTGAAATGCCACACGGCACCGGCGGCTTCGTCTCCGGTTTCCAGATTGCGCGCGTGCACCTTCCAATAAACCCTGGCGCCGCGCTCCCACGAGACCGACGGCAAGAGTGCGGCCCCTCCCAGGATCACGGGCTCGGTCGCTTCGGCCGCGACCTGCGCGGAGTCGGCACCCTGATACAACCGGTACTCGACCGGGCCCGCGCCGGCCTCGGTCTCATCCCAGAACAACGGAGCGACCGGCGATTCGAACGCAGCACCGGACGCGGGTTCGGGACTGAGCGGGCGGCGCACCGAAACCGTCGTGAACTGCCAGAAGTACGTTCGGTCGAGGCTCGCCCCCGCGACCGTTCGCACACTCGGCGAGAATTCGACGGTGTGCGTCCGGCGCAATTCGAGCGGTCCGTTCGGACGGATCACGATCGTTCGCGACGAGTCCTCGAGCGTGATGGTCGCGGGAATGCGGCGCGTGTCGATCTTGAGGAACACCGTGGTGGCAGAGACGGTGGCCGAATCCAGCGGTTCGCGGAACCGCGCCCAGATCGGCGTTTCGAACGGCACGCCGGTGGAGCGCGCCACCGGAAACGTCGAGACGACCGACGGCGGCAGTCGTTCCTCGAGTGGCGGCCCGGTGGAACTCTTCTTCCCGCAGCCTCCGGCGAGCGCACCGAGGACCAGCATCAGCGAAAGAGCGCGCGGCGCGCTCCAGTTCCGGCTCCGCATCATCGGATCACCACGAAGCGGCCGATGTCGCTGCCGAGTGGAGATTCGACCGTGAACAGATAGATCCCTGATTCGATCTCCTGGCCGTTGCGCGAGACGAGATTCCACGCCGCTTCGCCGTTGCCGCCGCTCCCGTCGTGATCGATGCTCGCGACGTGATCGCCGGCCACCGTCCAGATCTTGATCGTCGAGCGCGCGCGCGGCAGTCCCATGAAGTCGATGTGCCGGCTCAGCGGATCGCCGAGCACGTTCGGCCGTTGCCACACTTCGCTCCCGCGATACGGGTTCGGGACCACCCACACTTTGCCCGCGGGACTTCGCGCAGAGACGGCCGGGCGCACGATCTCTTCGAACCGCGGGGCGAAGGGGCTCTCGAAGCGTTCGACGCGGATGAATCCGGCGCCGTCATCGATGTCCCGCTCGAGCACGGTCGTGACGGCATACGCGTAGTCGAAGCCGTTCAGCACCTGCGAGTCGACGAGCGCGTAGCGGCCTATCGGATAGAGCCGCTGCTCGTAGAGGATCCGCTCGTAGTCGATCGTGGTGTCGGTGATTTCGGCAATCGGGCTTCGACCGTTGCGGTTGTCGAGGCCGTAGGAACCGAGCAACGCCCAGTTGTCATGCGGCGGAAGCAGCGACTTGCGATCGCGCCAGTCGGCGAGCCGGTACACGCGATAGCCGGCGAAACGCGTGCGCGGCGGCCCCGACAGGCCGGCGCGATGATAGATCTCGGGCAGGTTGCTCCATTCGAGCCGGATCGAGTGGTCGCCGGGAATCAATCGCAGCGGCGGCGCGAGCGGCAGGTCTCCCGGATCGAGCCAGCGCGGGCGCGTGTCGAAGCCCTTCATGCCGGTGCAGCGCTGGCAGTCCGCGTCGGTCCAGATGCACGTGCCACTTCGATACACTTGCGGCAACGGGCCTGGCTGGCCGTCTTCTGGAAACTTCTGCGGGCAATGCGGGTCGTGAACGAACGTGATGCCGGGCGGCGCTTCGATGCACACCTCGTGACCGTTGATCCCGCTCGTCCCAAAGTTCCAGTCGTTGGGCCAGCGGGAATTCAGCGAATCGGGAAACGCGTTCAAGATCTCGCCGTGATGCAGCACCGCGGCGTTGCCCATCAACGTCGCGAGGCTGTCGCGGTCGAGTGTGCTGACCAGCGCGACTTCGAAGTCGAGGCTCTGTCCGGGCATCAACGTTTCGAACGGTCCGCACGAAACCAGCACGACGTAGTCGTCGGGAACGGTCGTGCTCGCGACCGGGAACTCGCCCGCCATCGCCTCGTACCGCTCGCGATCGATCGACGGCAGCCCGCCCTGGCCGGGGATCCGCCCGCGGGCGTAGACCGAGGAGCGGAACGATTGCGAGCGCGGAGCGCGGGCGTACTGCGCCGCCGATGGAATGTAGGCGAGCGGATCCGTCGTGTGGCCGAGCGGGATGACGGCGGTCGAGGGGTAGCCTTTGCGATGGAAGTCCGTGACGATCGGCAGCGTCTGGGCAAGTGTCGTGATGCACGGCGCAGGAGGCGGGCACGGTGGCCCGAAGCAGAGGTTGACGCCGAACACCGTGATCGAGTCGCTCGCGCCCTGAATCATGCGACGATAGCTCTCGTATTCGACGCGGTCGTCGAGGTGCCCGCCACGGTCGTTGCGTTCGCGCGAATCGAGATCGGCCATCAAGCCGATGCGGACGTCGCGCAACGTCTCGTTGCCATGGTTCGTGATGCGGAACGAAAGTCCGGCGACGCCGTCGTAGCCGGGCGCGCTCCACGCGTAGGTCTCCTGGTGCACCGAGAGCCCGAGTGGGCGGTGGTTCTCGCCACCCTCGTAGACGTAGTAGAGCGCCTCGGGCCGGTCGTCCACGTACTCGGACGTCATCGTCTGCTG
>JANLWX010000026.1:0-23234 GCA_031364845.1 Candidatus Eiseniibacteriota bacterium | reverse complement strand
TCGAACCCGCGAGCAGGCTTGTGGGTGAGCCCGTCAGAAATCGGTCTGAGCGTCGGCCACACATATGTGCTGTCCGGAACCTTGAGGGACATTGCGGGCCAGACGCGGGCGACTGGCCTGGTCTACGTCCGGGACCTCGGGCCGGGTCCGTCGTTCGTGCCGGCGCTCCAGTCGATCCGCATCCTGACCGACGACACGTGCGATGATCGACAGCGGTTCCTCACCGGGGACGACTACGAGGGCATGCTGGTGACCGTCGACCGCGTGGCCGTCGTCGATGACGCGCCGCCGGGTGAAAACTTCTTCGTCGAGATTCCCGGCACCGACGTCGGAGAATCGAGCCCGAATCTCCCACGGACAAACTCTGGACCTCAGAATCAAATCCTGATCGCCAATGCGGCAGAGAACTTCGCCTTCGGCGCCGCAGCCGGCGAGATCGTGACCGTCACCGGGGTTCTGGGGCGGGTCGGCGGAACGTTCGCGATCTTCCCTCGAAGCGATGACGACATTCTCGATTACGGGCCGGTTCCGACGTTCAGCGTGCCGCTCGACGTTTCCAAGTCCGCGACGCAATCCCGTGACCCGGACATCGTGCGCGGCACCAACGGCGAGTTGTTCATGGCCTGGTGGCGCATCCACTACGAGTCGGTGCACTCCCTCTCGCTCGACAACACGCAGAACTGGTCCGTTGCCGTCCCGAACTCGCAGCAGAGCGCGCAGCCGGCGCTGGCGGTCACGCCCTCGAACAAGATCGGCATGCTCAGCGCGGGCGTCGAACAGCTCTTCTTCAGACAGTCGACCGACGGCGGATTCCAGATGGATCCTCTGATCACGCCCGTGGACGGGAACCCGACGCGCTACCCGGCCCTGACGGTCGGAAGCGGCGAGCACTTCCACGCGGCCTGGGAGCGGACGGATGCGGGCATCTACTACTCGCGGTCGCTCACCGGAGGCGATGATTTCAGCGCGCCCTACGCGATCGCGCCCAACGGGGGAACCGACCAGAACTCGATGGCGCGCATCTGTGCCTCGAGCGGGGATCATGTCTTCGTGTTCTGGCAGTACGACGAGCCCGGCAGTCCTGGGATCCATCGCGTGCTCTACCGCCGCTCCACCGACGCCGGCGCGACGTTCGGCCCGGCGCGCCGCGTGCGCGACGAGTCGAACCCGCTGACGAGCACGTTGAAGCTCTCATCTCTCGGTGACGCGCAGATCGGCTCCGACGGCACCCTCTACGTGATGGGGCTCGACGAAGCGGGCGGCGTTGCGTTCCTCAGATCGACCAACGACGGTCTGACCTTCGACCTGGTCAGTCACCTTCCCGAACCCGCCGCCCGCGGCTCGCTCTGCCCGAAGAGCTTCGCGGTCAGTCCCGGCGGCGAGATCCACGCGCTGGTCGGCGAGTGCGGCACCGCGCTCTACTACACCCGCTCCGCAGATGGCGGCGCGACCTGGGGTCCGGCAGTCGATGTCACGAGCGCCACCTCGCCTACGGTCGGGGAACCACGCGGCGCGAAGATCATTCTCGATGGAACCGGAACTCCGGTCATCGTCTGGTTCTCGTCGGTCGGCGGATCCACGGAGATCTTCTCGTCGAGGCTGGTGGATTGAAGCGAGCCGCAGTACGAAGGGTCACTTGAACAACGGCCGGACCACGACGCGCCACACGCCGAGCGGCGTGAGCCTCGCGTTACACTCCGGGCGCCCCTTTCGTTCGATCACGGCACGCGTCGTTTCGCTCGGCGCGTGCCTCCTCGCTCTGCTCGGCGCGCGGCCCGCGTGGTGCGACTGGCAAACCTTCGGCCTGATCGACGGTCTATCGGCGCTGCGCGTGACGGCGATCGCCCAGGACCTCGACGAGAACCTGTGGTTCGCCTCCGAGCGCGGCGTCACCCGCTACGACGGAGCGTTCTTCCGCAGCTTCGGCCAGGCCGATGGCCTTGCGAGCGACGACGTGCGGGCGGTGCTGCCGGATCGTACCGGGCGCATCTGGTTCGCCACCGCCCAGGGCGTGAGCCGCTACGATCGCGGCACGTGGACGTCATTCGGCGTGAGCGACGGCCTCGTCTCGAGCGACGTGCGCGCCATGCTCGAGGATCGCGCCGGCCGCTTGTGGTTCGCGACCGGTGATTTCGGCGTCAGCCGCTATGACGGCACGACCTGGACGACCTTCCAGCAGTCCGACGGCCTCGCCGCAAACCAGCTCACGTGTATCCACGAGGACCGCGCCGGCAACCTCTGGTTCGGAACGCAGGGTGGAGGCGTCAGCCGTTTCGACGGCGCGACCTGGACCACCTACACGACCGTCAACACCTCATCGGGGCTCGCCGCCGACTGGATCGAGAGCATCCTCCAGACCCGAGATGGCGCGATGTGGATCGGAACCCGGGCGGGCGGGCTGTCCCGCTTCGACGGGACGACATGGACCCGCCACACCACTGCCGGATCGTTGACGTTCGTCGATGGGATGGCCCTGGCCGAAGACGCATCGGGGATCCTGTGGGTCGGATCGACCTCGGGCGTGGCGCGCTACGACGGCCGGACCTGGCGCGCCTACACCACCGCGGACGGTCTCGCCGGAAACCGAGTCGCTTCACTCATCATCGATCGCGCCGGGAATCGATGGATCGCGACCGACAACGGGGTGAGCCGCTACGACGGCGAGAGCTGGACTCCGCACCTCGACGCCGGACTCGGCACGTATGGAGCCCAGGCCGTGATCGAGGATCGCGCCGGCAACGTCTGGGCGGCGACCTCCGGCGCCGGCGTGGCGCGCTACGACCGCGCGACGTGGTCGAGCGTCACCACCAAGTCCACCGGCGGGGGACTCGCGAGCGATGTGGTCAACGCCGTGCTCGAGGAAGCGGACGGCGCGCTGTGGTTCGCGACCAACGCCGGAGCATCGCGCTTCGACGGAAACGCCTGGCGCACGTTCACGTCGTCCGAGGGCCTCGCCGGAAACAACGTCACCGCCCTTGCGCGCGATTCGAGCGGGGCCGTGTGGCTGGGCACGACATCGGGCCTCAGTCGATACGACGGCGCGACCTGGATCTCCTACAACACCGGCAACGGACTTCCCGCGAATCGAGTGCGATCGCTGTGGGTGGATCGCGCGGGGCGGGTGTGGTGCGGCACCACCGGCGGAGTCGCGGTTCTCGACGGCGGCGCCTGGACGCGCTACTCGACGGCCGACGGCCTCGCCGGGGTCAATGTCTACGCGGTGTTCCAGGATCATTCGAATGTGATGTGGTTCGGCACGACGAGCGGGCTCAGCCGCTTCGACGGCTCCACCTGGCGGACCTACCGGACCGAGAACGGGCTTGCGGCCGACTGGGTGCTCTGCATCGCCGAGACGCCCGACAGCGTGCTCTGGATCGGCACCGCCGGCAGCGGCGTGAGCCGGTTCGACGGTGCCCACGTGTGGCTGACCCACACGACCCAGGATGGCCTGCCCGATGGAACGGTGAGCGCCGCGTGGTGCGAACGCTCGGGCAGTCTGTGGTTCGGAACCGCTTCGGGAGCCGTCCTCCACGAGCCCGCGCGCGTGCCACCTCAGACGGTGATCTCGAGCGCACCGCCCTTGCTTTCCGCGAACACGCTACAGACCGTGCAATTCCTCGCCGCGTACCGCCAGGTGATCGGGATCGAATTCTCGACCTCACTGGACTCGGCGCCCTGGTCGCCGTGGAGCACCGAGGACACCTGGATCGGACGCGACCTCGGGGACGGTGTGCACACGCTGCGCGTCGTCGCGCGCGACCGTTTGCAGCACGTCGATCCCACGCCCGCGTCCTCGACGTTCGAAATCGCCGCCACACCGCCGGCTCCGGTCATCACTTCGCCGGTGTTCCGCCAGCCGGTGCGCGACACGCTGATCGTGAGGGGAACGGCGGAAGCCCTGCGATTCCGATCGTTCCGAGTCGACCTGCGGCCCGCCGGAGCGACCTCGTGGGATCCGCCCGAAGCGACGCCGCTCTCACGGTCGACCACACCCGTCGCCGACGGATCGCTCGCGAGTTTCCCGACCAGGACTCTGCCGGATGGCGACTACGAGCTGCGCCTCGCGGTGCAGGACACGCTGGGGCTCACCGGGGTCGCGCGGGTCACGTTCGTCGTCGACAACGAGGCGCCGGTCGCCGCGCAAACTTCTCCGGCGCTGATTTCGGCGCTGAGCGGCGGCGACGTATTCACCACCCACCGCGAAGCCCACGTCTATATCCCCCCGCGCGCGCTGCAGCGCGACGCGACGGTTACGATCGAACAACTCGACGAGCTGGCCGTTCCCACAACGCTGCCCGATGGAGCCACCCGGTTGGCGCCGGGGTTCGCCATCGGCACCGGCGGCGTCCCCATGGAGAAGGACGCCGTTCTCGAACTCACCGTCGACGGCGCCGTGGCCCCTGCCGGCACACGCCTCGCGCTCTACGCATCCGGATCCGACGGTACGTGGCGCCGGGTGGGCGGCACCCTCGACCCGACCGGTGCGCGGATCACGATCTCGTTCTCCGCGCCGGGATCGTTCGCGCTCTTTGCCGCCTCGCTGAGCCCGCCGAGTTCCGGCGCGTCGCTCGAGCTCTCGCTCACGCCGCGCGTCCTTTCGTCCCGCGCGGGGTTCGCGAACACGCCCATTCGGATCGCGTTCACGATGGCGCGCGCGGGCGACGTGAGGGTGACGATCCACAACCGCGCGGGCCGCCTGGTGCGCGTGGTGACCTCGGGTCAGTCGCTCGGTCCCGGAACCAACGTGGTGAGCTGGGACGGTCAGACGGAGGATCGGGAGGATGCCGGATCGGGAATGTACCTCGTGACCGTCGAAGCGCTGGGAGAGAAGCAAACGCGCGCGCTGGCGGTGGTGCGATGACCTCTTGGAACGCGCGGTGGCTTCGGCTCGCGGCGCTGCTGGCCGCTTGCGCGACCTTCACGCCGGCGTGTGAGGCGCTGGCGCGCACGCCGAGCAACCAGGTGCCGGTGGGTCCGCGCGCGATCGCCATGGGCGGCGCGTTCAGCGCGATCGCCGACGACGCAAGTGCCTTGTTCTGGAATCCCGCCGGCCTCGTGGGAGTCGGAAACCAGGAGTTGACGGCGTCGCACGCGAACCTGTTCGGAGTGGGGATCCGCGAAGATCTCGCGGCCTTTGTCCTGCCGCTCTCGCCCGGCTTCGCGATGGCCGCCGACTGGTATCACTCGGGCTTCGAGGACGATGAACTCGGCTTCTCTGAGAACCGCGCGACCGTGGGCATGGCGTTCAAGGTGCGGCCGTGGCTCTGGGCAGGCACGGGCGCGAAACTGCTGACGCGCGGCACCCGGCTCGACGGCCTCAGCATCGTCTCGGGCCGCGGCATTGGGTTCGACGCCGGCCTGCTCGTTTCGCCCACCGATCACTGGCGGATCGGCCTCGTCGGGCAGGACGTCACCGGCACCGACGTGCGCTCCTCCGAGGGGAAAGGCGACAACGCCTATTCGCGCAACCTCCGCCTCGCGACGGCATACACCCGGCCCGGACTGGCCACCGCGGCGTTCGACGTCGACGACCGATGGCACCTCGGACTCGAAGTGACGCCGCACGCGTTGCTCGCGCTCCGCGGTGGCGCCGAGCGTGACCGGGAGGGACGTGAAGACATCGCCTGGTCGATGGGTCTCGGCTTAAAGGTGGGATTGGCGCGTATCGACTGGGCGCGCAGCGTTCCACCGACACTCGACCCCACCGATCACTTCTCCTTCGCGCTGGAGTTCAACTTCAACCCCGCCCAGGTGCGGATCGAGAAGGTGCAGGCCGACGAGATCTACACGTCGCTCTACAAGTCGTACGCGCGCGACGCGTTCGGCAAGGTCCAGCTGCGAAACTTACAGGATAGGCCGCTGACGACGCGGGTCTCCGTCTTCATCCCGGAGTTGATGACCGCGCCCAGCGAGCAGGAGGTGACGCTGCGTCCGGGAGCGGTGAACGAGATGCCGCTCACGGCCGTGCTGGACGAGACCGTCCTCGGCCAGCGCGGTGACCGTCCGGTTCAGGTGCAAGTGAGCGCAAGCTATCAGAGCAAGCGGCTCGTGCGCCGCGAGAAGGGAACGGCGCGAACATTCGCCTACGGGCCCGGAGCGATCAACTGGGGCGAGGGCATGACGCAGGCGGCGGCCTTCGTCACCCCGCGAGACCCCGCGGTCGACGCGCTCGCGCGCCAGGCCGGCCGGCTCGCGCTCGCGCTCGACAAGAACCCGTTCGGCATTCGCAACATGGCGTTCGCCGCCGCGGTCACCGATGCCCTCGCGGAACTGGGAGTCGCATACGTTCCCGACCCCACCAATCCCTTCTCCACCATCTCCGCGACTCCGCACGCAGTGGACACGATCCACTATCCCTACCAGACGCTCGACCGGCTGAGCGGTGACTGCGACGACACCACCGTGCTGATGGCGTCGATGCTCGGGAACCTCGGCGTGAACACGCAGTTCGTGGATGTTCCTGGCCACATCCTCCTGTTGGCCGACACGGGCCTCAACGAGCGCAACCGCGCCGCCCTCGGCGTCGACAGCACACTCATGGTGATCGACAACGAGCGGGTATGGATTCCGCTCGAGACGACGTCGCTGGCCCAGGGGTTCGTCAAAGCGTGGCGTGACGGCGCCGACGCGATCGCGGCCGGAACCGCGACGAACAAAGTCCACTACTTCGATGTCACCCAGGCTCAGGTGAACTTCGAACCCGCCACACCGCCCGGCGAGCGCAATGTGCGCAGTCTCGTCGAAGAGCGCTTCAGCGCGCGGCTCGAGGCCGAGGCGAAGGAAGTCTCGGCGATCCGCGAGCAGTACTTCGCGGCCCGCTTTGGCGCCGGCGCGCGCGAGCTCGAGGCGACCGCCGGTGCGCTGGAGGAAGTTGCACGGATCGAGTTCGAAGGCGGGAACCTCGAAGGCGCAGGCTCCCGGCTCAGGGGAGCGCTTGCCAAGGCGCCGCAATCGGCGAGCGCGCACAACAACCTCGGCGACGTGCTCGCCGGGATGGACAGCGCAGCGATTGCCGACGAACACTGGCAGGCCGCATTGGCGCTGGGCCGGCGGGACCCGGGGATCGCGTTGAACCGCGGAATCGTGCGCTGGGCGCGCGGTGACGGCGCCTCTGCCATGTCGCTGCTCGGTCCCGCCGTCGCGGAGGCCGGTGGGTATGCCGCGGCGTGCAGGCTTGTCGGCCTCGATCCTGACGGCACCCACGATCGCGCGGACGACTTTTCAGATGAATTGTTGACCCTGCGAAACGGAATCCGTAGTGTCCTTCAGCAGAGTGAATTGGCGGGCAAGGAGCAAGGCAAAGTCTCCGGTCCGCCGTCATCCACGCCGATACTCTCGAACGTGCCACCGAGTGAACTGTCCAGGTACCTGTACTGGATCGAGTGAAGGGAACCGCCATGCGACGCAACCTGCTGTTCTTGGCCGTGACGGCACTTCTGGTCACGGTGGTCACCGCGCCGCTGCACGCGACCGATGCCCGTTCGGAATATGGCGTGACCCTCGCGATCAGCGGCGAGGAAGCCCGCGCGGAATCGCTCTTCATCACGATGCTGTCCCACACCAAGGGCGATGCGCGCGCGCTGAACAACCTCGGCAATATCCGCCTCCTGAGAGGTGAGACGAGTGTGGCGCTCGCGTTCTACGAGCGCGCGCTGCGCGGCGACTCGCTCGATGCGGGAATTCACCTGAACCACGCGACCGCGCTCATGCTGCTGGGCAACCAGGCGCGCTCGGAAGCGGCCTTCGCCCGCGGGGTGAAGCTGGCCGGCGGACCCGAGGCGGCGGCGGCGCTGATGGGCATCCCGAAGGAGCCGGCCGTTCCGAAGGAGCCGACCGAGCGCGCTTCCAAGAAGACCGCGATCGACCCCGAACAGATCCGTGCAATGCTGAAGCAGGCGGCGAGCGCGGTTCCAACCGGGAAGGTCGAGTCCGCGGGTTCCGGCGTCAAGACGTCCACGGGCAAGGCCCCGTCGGCGTGGCGGTCGGCAGGCCCGCGCGCTTCCGACGGCAGCGAGACTCCGCAGCTCCTTTACTGGAAGCGCTGAGTCGCTGATTCTCAACATCGTCACGTGAGCGGATCGAGCGCGATCGAGCGCGTCTCCGCTGGCAAGGGCGCCAGGATTGGTGCCGTCTGCGGCTTGCTCGCGGCGGTCGTCTGGGCGATCGGCGTGACGCGCCCTGTGGATCTGTTGCTTCAGGACTGGCGCTATCATCTGCGTGGTCCGGTTGCGGCCTCGGACCGCGTCGCCATCATTGAGATCGACGATCAGACGATCACGGCAATCGGTGGCGTGTGGCCGCTCCCACGTCGCAACTACGCCATCGTGATCGACGCGCTCGAGAACGCCGGCGCGCTGGCGTTCGTATTCGACCTCGTCTTCCTCGGGGAAGACCCCCAGGATCCGGCCGGCGACCAGTTGCTGGCATCCATCACCGGGGCCCAGGACAACCTGGTCCAGGCGATTTCCTTCCAGCGCGGTGAGAGGTCGATGTCCAGCTCGATGGCGGCGATCGCCGATTCCTCGGAACTCATCCGTCACGGCCGTCCGACTTCGGGCAAGCGCCTGGCAATCGCACAGGCCGTCGCGCTGCCGTTCGGTGACCTGCTCTCCGCCACCCACGACGTCGGACACACGGCGGTGCTCGTCGACGCCGATGGCGTAATCCGCCGCATCCCGCACTTCATCCGATTCGGCAAGGCGGCCTACGGCTCGCTCGTGATCCGCCTGGTCGAGGTGGCCGCTCGCCGCGACAGCACTCTGCCGCGCTTCGAACTGGCCTCGGACCGACTTGAAGTCCAGTGGAGGGGACGCCGCGCGCAGGTGCCTTCAGACGAAGAAGGCGGGACCACGATCGCCTTCGCGGGCGACGAGCGTGCATTCAAGAACCGTCACTCCATGCTCCAGGTGTTGCAGTGGTATCGGGACGCCGACACGACGTCGCTCGCCCGGGCATTCCGCGGAAAGCTGGTGCTGATCGGATCCACGACGACCGGTCCGAATGCGTTCGACCTCGGTGTCACTCCGTACTCGAGCCTCACGCCGCTCGTTTATGTCCACGCGAATGCCGTGAACGCCGCGCTCCAGGGACGGTTCGTGAGGAAAGTCCCGGAACGATCTCCGTGGATGATCCTGGCATTGATCGCGCTCGCAACCGGCCTCGGCCTCTGGTACTCGCGGGTCTCGCTCCTGAGCGCCGCCCTCGTCGCGCTCGGAGCGATCGTCTGTGTGGCGGCGATCGACTACAGCCTGTTCGTCTTCGCGGACCTCGACGTTCCCCCGCTGGCAGCGCTGCTGGTGCCACCGATCACATGGGCCGCGGTGCAGAACGCGTGGCGCCGCGAGGCCGAGGAGCGCGCCCGCGCGCAGGCCAGGGAACTCGAAGTCGCGCGCTCGATCCAGCAGCACCTGCTGCCGGCCGGGCCTCCCAATGTGGCCGGACTCGATGTCTCGGGCCGCAACATCCCCGCCCAGTTGGTGGGCGGGGACTACTTCGACTGGATCCCGTTCAAGGACGGATCGCTTGCGGTGGTCGTGGGCGACGTCAGCGGACACGGCGTCCCGGCCGCTCTGCTGATGGCGCACATCCGGGCGTCGTTCCATGCGGTGGCACAGCCCGGTCGCACACCGGTGGAGATGGTCGAGGCCGTCAACAGCTCACTCGCGCGCGCCGCGCTCCCCGGCAAGTTCGCGACGTTCTTCCTCGGCATCATCTCGGTCGAGGAACAGCGGCTGAGCTACTGCAACGCGGGTCACAATCCGCCGCTCCTGTTGCGCAACGGCGCGGTCATCGAGCTGGACGCGACCGGCGTGCCGCTCGCCATCTTGGAGGACATGCCCTACGCCGGCAAGGACGTGAAGTTCGTTGTCGGCGACACGCTCGTGATCTACTCCGATGGAATCCCCGAGGCGCCACAACGAGCGCAGCCGAAGGAATTCTATGGAGACGAGCGGCTGCGCGAGCGCGCGCTCGCGCTCGCGGCGGAGCATCCGGATTCTGCCGAGATCGTGGAGCGGATGCTCGCCGATGTCCACGCGGTGGCGGGCGAGGGCATGCACGTCGACGACGTCACGCTGCTGGTGGTGCGCCGGGTCTGACCGCGCGCAACGGGGCTGGCTCGCATTCTTCACGCGCAACGAGTTGAATAAGGTCTTGATCCGGGGCGGAGCCCCGCACTTCCAACACACTTGCAACGCATCACACCCTTCTGGGAGACGATCCGCATGCATCCCCGCTTCGAAGCCGTGATCCAGCCGGTATGGTCATGACCCTGACTGCCGGCACCAAGCTCGGACCCTACGAAATCGTCTCTCCGCTCGGCGCCGGTGGCATGGGCGAGGTGTATCGAGCCCGCGACACGCGGCTCGGCCGCGACGTGGCCATCAAGGTGCTGCCCGGCCATCTGACTGAGAACGCCGAAGTGCGCGCGCGCTTCGAGCAGGAAGCGCGCACGGTGTCGAGCCTGAACCACCCGCACATCTGTACGCTGCACGACATCGGGCGCGAGGGCGAAACGGACTACCTCGTGATGGAGCTGGTCGAAGGGGAGACGCTCGGCGAGCGGCTCGCCAACGGGCCGCTGCCGATCGAGCAGGTCCTCAAGCTGGGCGGCGAGATCACCGACGCGCTCGAAAAGGCGCATCGCGCCGGCATCATTCATCGCGACTTGAAGCCCGGCAACATCATGTTGTCCAAGACCGGCGCCAAGCTGATGGACTTCGGTCTCGCGCGGGCCACCGAGGTTGCGGGCGGCGGCTCCGGCAGTCTCGCCAGCCTTTCGGGCTTGACGGTGGCGCCGACGGTGGCGCAGCCGCTCACCGCCAAGGGTGCGATCGTCGGCACGTTCCAGTACATGGCCCCCGAGCAGTTGGAGGGCGCCGAAGCCGACGCGCGCTGCGACCTGTGGGCGCTCGGCTGCGTGCTGTACGAGATGGCGACCGGCAAGCGCCCGTTCGCAGGGGCCACGCAGGCGAGCCTCATCAGTTCGATCATGAAGGATCAGCCCGCACCGATCAGCGAAGTGCTGCAGCTTTCGCCGCCCGGCCTCGACCGCCTGGTGCGCGCGTGCCTCGAGAAGGATCCCGAAGAGCGCATCCAGACCGCGCGCGAAGTGCGCATGCACCTGCGCTGGATCGTCGAGGGCGGCTCGCAGGCGGGCGGGCCCGCGCCGGTGTCCGCGCGGCGCCGCAGCCGCGAGCGCATGGCGTGGATCTTCGGTGGCGTCGCGTCTGCGGCCGCGATCGCGCTCGCGGTGATGACGTTTGTGCTTCGCCCACCCGCGCCGCAGCCCATGCGCTTCGAGGTGACGACGCCGAGTTCGGTTCAGACACAGGACTCCCCTCGCATCTCGCCCGACGGCCGCACGCTTGCCTACAGCGCGACCGACTCCACCGGCACGGTGCGCGTCTGGATCCGGCCGCTGAGCGCGCTCGTCGCACAGGCGCTGCCGGGCACCGACGGTGCCAGGCGGCCGTTCTGGTCGCCGGACAGCCGCTATCTCGCCTTCGTCTCCGGAGGCAAGCTCAAGAAGGTGAACATCGCGGGGGGGCCGCCATCGGTGATCTGCGACGCGCCGACTGGAGCGGACGGCACGTGGGGCAGGGGTGGGGTCATCCTGTTCGACGGCACTGGCGTCGATCCCCTCATGCGCGTGCCGGCCAGCGGTGGCGTCGCGACGGCCGAAGTGAAGCCGGACACCTCAAAGGGTGTTCAGCAGGTGGGCTGGCCGGAGTTTTTGCCCGACGGCAAGCACTTCCTCTATCTCAGCATCCTGCCGACTCCGGAGTTGCGCGTGGGCACGCTCGGCTCGAAGGAGACCCGCGCGCTCGGCCCATGCGAGTCCCAGGTGCAATACGTCGCACCCGGCCATCTGCTCTATTCGCGGGGCGGCTCGCTGGTGCTCCAGCCGTTCGATACGCGCGCTCTCAAGTTCAAGGGCGAGCCGGTGCCGATCGCCGAGCAGGTGGGCACCAGCGTCGTGGGCGGCTCCGACTTCCGCGCTTCGGAGAACGGCGTGCTCGTCTACTCCACGCGTGGGGCTCAGGCCGGTGAGCTGGTTGAACTCGATCGCTCCGGCCGGCTGGTCCGGCCACTCGAGTGCCCACCCTCGGCGCTGATGCCCACGCTTTCGCCCGACGACCGGCGCATCGCGGTACGCGCGATGGATCCGCAGACGCGCAGCCGCAATGTGTGGATCCTCGATCGTGAGCGCGGGATTTCGACGCGCTTCTCGTTCGAACCCACCAACGAGAACTATCCGATGTGGTCGCCGGACGGAAGGCGCATCGCCTACTGGTCGGATGCGCCCGGCGCTTCGGGAGTCGTCGCCAAGCAGCTCACCGGGTCCGGCGAGACGGAGTTGCTCGCGCCCCTGGCCGACGAGGTTACGATCAAGGACTGGTCGGCTGATGGCGCGACGATCTTCTTGGACGTGTTCGGCGCGATGGGATCGGATATCGGCACGCTCTCGGTTGCGGGCGACCACAAGGTGAAACCGTTCCTCAACGGGGCGTTCAACGAGTTCTCGGGGCGGTTGTCGCCCGATGGCCGCTATCTCGCCTACGTGTCCGACGAGTCGGGTCGCGAAGAGGTCTACGTTCAGACCTACCCGGACCGCAGCGACAAGTGGCAGATCTCGGTCCGCGGCGGTGACGACCCGCACTGGGGCAATGGCGGACGCGAACTCTTCTATCTGTCGCCGGAGCAGCAGATGATGTCCACGCCGATCACGCTGTCACCCTCTTTCGGGCCCGGCACCCCGGTCGTGCTGTTCCAGACCAAGATCCTCTCGCCCGGCCAGCAGCGCAGTCACTACGCGGTGACCCATGACGGGAGCACGTTCATCCTGTTCCGCCCCCTGGCGGAGCGCGCACTTCCCACCACCACGGTGGTGCTCAACTGGATGGCGGACATCGCGAAGAAGTGACATCGACTTTCGCAGCGGTCCCACGCCCGCGCGCGCAACGACCGCTCACGATGAGGTAGATTCTCTTCATGCCACTGACAGTTGGGTCCATCCTCGGTCCCTATGAAGTCATCGCGCCGCTCGGCGCGGGGGGGATGGGCGAGGTCTATCGAGCGCGCGACACCCGGCTGGGGCGTGACGTAGCGCTCAAGGTGCTTCCCGAATCCGTGGCGGCCGACCCCGAGCGGCTGGCGCGCTTCGAACGCGAGGCGCGCACGGTAGCGGTGCTCAACCACCCGAACATCGTGACGATCCACTCAATCGAAGCAGCGGACGGCGTGCGCTTCCTGACCATGGAACTGGTCGAGGGCGACAGCCTGGACCAGCGCATCTCGCCGGCCGGGCTGCCGCCGTTGCCCACGCTCAAGTGGGCGCTTGCGCTGGCCGACGCGCTGGTGGCCGCGCACGAGCGCGGAATCGTCCACCGCGACCTGAAACCCGCCAACGTGATGATCTCGCGCGAGGGCCGGCTCAAGGTGCTCGACTTCGGGCTCGCCAAGCTCGACGACGGCAACTCGTCGGATCCGAGCACGCACACGCAGGCGCTCACGGCGCCGGCGCCGATCTCGGCTTTGGGCCAGGTGGTCGGCACCGCGCCCTACATGGCGCCCGAACAGATCCGCGGCGAAAAGCTCGATGCGCGCGCCGACCTGTTCGCGTTCGGCGTCGTGATGTACGAGATGCTCACCGGGAGCCGCCCGTTCACCGGCCGTTCAACCGCCGACGTCAGTTCGTCCATCCTGCGCGACCTGCCGGCCACGATGAAATCGATCCGGCCCGAGCTGCCGCCCTCGCTCGACCGCATCGTGGGCCGCTGTCTCGAAAAGGAGCGCGAGCGCCGCTTTGCCACCGCGGCCGACCTGCGCACCGAACTCGACGCGGTGCGGCGCGAATTCGAATCCGGCGTGGCATCCGCCGCAAGCGGCACGGGGGCCACCGCCGTGGCGCCATCGCTCGCGGTGCTGCCGTTCGCCAACATGAGTGCGGATCCCGAGAACGAGTTCTTCTCCGACGGCCTCAGCGAAGAACTGCTCAACGTGCTCGCCCGCAACCCGGGACTCCGCGTGGTCGGCCGCACGTCGAGCTTCGCATTCAAGGGCAAGCACGAGGACCTGCGCGAGATCGGCCAGAAGCTGGGAGTGGCGACGCTGCTCGAGGGCAGCGTGCGCAAGGCCGGCAATCGCGTGCGCATCACCGTGCAGCTCGTGAAGGTTTCGGACGGTTTCCACCTGTGGAGCGAAACGTTCGATCGCGTGCTCGACGACATCTTCGCTGTGCAGGACGAGATCGCGAAGTGTGTGTCGCTGGCGATGAACGTGACCTTGCTCGGCACGCAGCCAGCCGCGCCCGCGCCGCAGAACGCCGAGACGTTCGAATTGCTGCTGCACGCGCATCACTTCGCGCAGCAGCAGAGTGACGCCTCGATCGAGCGCGCGATTGCGCTCTACGATCAAGCGATCGCCATGGTGCCGAGCGATGCCCGTGCGTGGGCGGGGCTCGCCTACTCCCGGCTGACGCAGTACTACCGGGGAGAGGAGGCCGGCAAGCCCGAGACCTACCGGCTTGCCAGGGAGGCGGTCGATCGCGCGGTGGCGCTCGACCCGAATCTCGCCCAAGCGTGGGAGACCATGGCCATGGCGCTCGGGCCAGTAGAGTTCCGCTGGGCGGAAGCTCACGAAGCCATTCGCAGGGCCAGCGATCTCGCGCCCGGCAACGGCAGCATCCTCATGATGCTCGGCCACTTCGAAGCCGTGCTCGGAAACATCCGCGAGGGGCTCACTCTGAGCGAACGTGCACTCGCGCTCGATCCACTCTCCGCGAACATCATCATGAACCGCGGCCGGGTGCTGCACTGGGCTCGCCGCAATCCTGAAGCCGAAGTGCACTACCGGCGCGCGCTGGAACTGAGCCCGGACATCGAGAGCGGCTGGTCGCAGCTGGCCTGGACGCTCCTGTACCAGGGCAGGACCGCAGAGGCCGAGGCGGCGGCGCGCAACGAAAAGCGCAGCGGCTACCGACTCTGGTGGGAGAGCTCGTTCCGGCACCTGCAGGGCGACGCGGGCGCATCGGACCGTTCGCTGCAGGAACTGATTGCCCTGGGCGAGAACTGGGGATTCCAGATCGCGTGCGTCCATGCGGTGCGGGGCGAACACGACGAGGCGTTCCACTGGCTCGAGCGCTCGTTCGAGTTGCACGATTCCGGACTCTCGCTCACGACGGTCAACGCGCAGCTCGCGCCGCTGCACGCGGACCCGCGCTGGGTGCCATTCCTGCATCGCATCGGGCTGCGGCGACCGGGGTAGGGGCTCGAGAGGCGATGCCCGGCGTCACGCCGCCAGCGTTTCGCGCGGCGTGATCGGACCGCGGCCCTTTCGGAATGATGGCGAGGTCTATCCGAAGAAGCAGGCGGCGTGACCCTCAACGCAACGGCACGGCCACCGAAGCAGCCGCGCCGTTCGTCGATAGCCTCGTACTACCGGACCAGCACGACCCGCGTCATGCGGGAGCCGTCGTCGCCGCTCATTCGACCGTAATAAACCCCCGAGGCGAGCGGCGCGCCACCGACCCCGCGAGTGTTCTTCTCGGTTCACGCGATCGAGGCGCGATTGATCGCGTTCCAGGAGGCGGGGCGGTGCTAGACTGCGACCCATGATCTATCGCGAGCTCGGAAGTACCGGAGAGAAGGTCTCCGCCGTTGGAGTCGGAGGCTGGCATCTCGGCTTGGAAAACATTGCCGAAGACCTCGCCATCCGCATCGTGCGCACGGCCCTCGACAGCGGCATCAACTTTCTCGACAACTGCTGGGACTACAACAACGGGGCTAGCGAACTCCGCATGGGAAAGGCGCTTCGCGACGGATATCGCGAGAAGGCCTTCCTCATGACGAAGATCGATGGCCGCTCGAAGAAGGAAGCATCCCGCCAACTCCAGGAGTCGCTTGAGCGGCTGGGCGTGGACCACATCGATCTCGTCCAGCATCATGAAATCATCCGCTACGAGGATCCGCACCGGATCTTTCATGAGCAGGGGGCCCATGCCGCGTTGATCGAGGCGCGGGAGGCCGGCACGATCCGTTACATCGGCTTCACGGGCCACAAAGACCCGCGCATACACCTCTATATGCTCGAGATCGCCGCGCAGCGCGGTTTTCATTTCGACACGGTTCAACTGCCCTTGAATCTCTTCGACGCGCACTATCGCAGCTTTTCACAGCTGGTAGTTCCAGAGTTGGTTCGGCAAGGCATCGGCATCCTCGGAATGAAGAGCCTGGGGAGCGGTGCCCTGCTCAAATCCAACACGGTCACGGCACTCGAATGTCTCCACTACGCGTTGAACCTACCCACTTCGGTGGTCATCACCGGCATCGATAGCATGGAGATCCTCGACCAGGCACTCGAAGCCGTGCGTACGTTCCGCCCCATGAGCGACCACGAACTCCAACCGTTGCTGGCGAAGTCTGCCGCAGCCGCGGCCGAGGGCGTGTTCGAGCCATTCAAGACAACCTCGCTCTTCGACGGCACCGCGCAGAACCCGGCCTGGCTCGGCGAAGAACCCCCGGAGATGCAACGACTCGTATCGGGCTGAAGCAAGGGGCGGATCGTTCTGCTCTCGCGGTACGTTTCGGTAAGAAGGCGATACTCGGTCCGATCGAGTTCCGCTGGCCTGGAGTACACGAAGCCATCCGCAAGGCCAGCGCTCTCGCGCCCGGCAACGGCAGAATCCTCATGATGCTCAGCCACTTCGAAGCCGTCCTGGGCGATATGCGCGCGGCGCTCTCGCTGAGTGAACGCGCGCGCTCGCTCGATCCAATCTCCGCAGCGACCATCATGAACCGCGGGCGCGTGCTGTCCTGGGCACGCCTCCACGCCGAAGCTGAATACCACTATCGGCGCGCGCTGGAACTGAGTCCGGACATTGCGAGCGGCTGGACGCAACTGGCCTGGGCGCTCCACTACCAGGGCAAGACCGCAGAGGCCGCCGCGGCGACGCGCAACGAAATGAGGAACGGCTACCGGCTCTACTGCGAGAGTGCGTTCCAGCACTTGCAGGGCGACAAGAAGGCATCGGACCGCTCGCTGCAGGAATTGATTGCCCTGGGCGAGAACTGGGGATGCCAGATCGCGACCGTCCATGCGGTGAGGGGCGAGCACGACGATGCGTTCCGCTGGCTCGAGCGCTCATTCGAGTTACATGATGCGGGGCTCTCGGTCGCGCCGGTCACCCCTCAACTCGATCCGCTGCACGCGGACCCGCGGTGGATGGCGTTCCTGCGTAGCATCGGCCTGCGGCGCGCCTAGAGATTCGCCCGGGGGGAAGTGAAGCGCGGTATGCCCATGCAGCGCCATCTTCGCGGCTGCGATGCGGTCCGCGAGCGACTGGTCGATTCCATCGTTGCACTGCCGGCAGGCGATGGGCGAGCATGTGCGGCGTCGGCGAAACACACGAGTCAGCGGCGCGCATTTTCGCCGTCCGCTCGACCACCGCACACTGCGTGTTCTCGCCTGAACACCTCTCTCGATCGTCCAGTACACCACCGGAGGAAACGATGCCCGCGACAACCGCCGTACTCCACGCGACCCAACTGGGCTGCTCGCTCACCTGCAAGGACCTCGATGCCTCGATCCGCTTCTACCGCGACGCCGTCGGCTTTGTGGTGGCCGACACGTACGCGCACGAAGGGAAGGTCGTCGCCGCTGTCGTCGCAGCGGGAGATATCCGCATCGTCCTCAATCAGGACGACGGCAAGCTGGGCTGGGATCGGATCAAGGGGCAGGGCTTCTATCTGCAGATCAACGTGGCGGATCTCGCGGATGTCGACGCTGCGGCTGCGCGGATCAAGGCCGCGGGCGGAGCGTTGCTGAGTGAGCCGGCGAACCGTGAGTGGGGTGTCCGGATGTTCCAGTTCAAGGACTTGGACGGATTCAAGCTGGGCGTGTCCGCGCCGCTTGCATAGGGCTTGAGACCGAGCGAAAGCCATTGGTTGGAGGAGCACCATGAGCACTGTCCGATTTCCGGTGGCGATCGCGATCGCTTTGAGCGCCGTCTGTCTCGCCGTCGTTTGTCGCGCCCCAGCAGCACGCGCCGCTCAGGCGCCACGCCTTACCGTGCGGATCGAGGGTGGCCCCGCGTGGCAGAGCCTCAACGATGTGCAGATTCCGAACGATGCCTCGGGCACCCGCTTCTCGCTCTATGACCTTGCAGGTTCCGGGTCGTGGCCCGCGGCCCGCGCTTACCTCACGTGGCGCACCGGCGAGCGGCACGCGCTGCGCGCGCTCGTGGCGCCGTTCTCGATCACCGAGACCGGCGTGCCCGGCCAGCAAATCGACTTTGCGGGCGCCACCTATTCGTCCGGCGTGCCCGTCGAGGCGACCTACCAGTTCAACTCGTATCGGATCACCTACCGCTACCAACTGCACGAGGGCGAGCGCTGGACGTGGTGGACGGGATTCACCGGCAAGATACGCGACGCGAAGATCGAACTCCGACAGGGCGCCATCACGAGCCGCAAGAAGGACCTTGGCTTCGTGCCGCTGCTGCACGTCGCGGGCGACTGGCGATTCGCGCCGCGCTGGCGGCTGGGCCTCGATGCCGACGCGCTGGCCGGCGGCCCGGGCCGCGCCGAGGACGTCGCGCTCACGCTGGGCCGCGATCTCGGTGATGCCTGGACCGTGACCGCCGGCTACCGATCAGTCGAGGGCGGCGCTGACGTGGACGAGGTCTACACGTTCGCGTGGCTCCATTACGCCGTGGTGGGAATCGAGTGCCGATTCTGAGCAGCGATGGACTCTGCATCACGCGACTCGCCCCCAGCCGAGGCATCGCGACGACTGGCTGCTCCCGTGCGCTCGTCGCCAGACGCTTCGCGCTGAACAGCGGCGTCACGGCCAAAGTGTTGGGCGAGCAGGCGGTCACGTCAGTTCCATGTCGAACTCCGGCGGGCCGACCGTGACGATTCCCAGGTACCCATCCACCGTGACCAGGTCGCCATCGCGAAGCTGTTCCACTGCGCGCGCAACTCCGTTGACACAGGGAATCCCCATCTCACGCGCGATGATGGCCCCGTGGATCAACATGCCGCCGCGCCGCTCCACCACGGCGGCCGCCAACGGCACCATGTGGGTCATCATCGGCTGAATCGCATCGCACACCAGAACGTTGCCGGCTCGGAATCTCCCGATGTCTTCGCCGGACGTGATGCGACAGACCCTGCCGCTTGCCAGACCCGGCGAGGCCGGCTGACCGATGAGCTGTCGGGGGGTGTCCTGCGGAAGGATACTGACCTTGGCGTCCGCTGGAGTGGCGGCAGGCAGGTCGAGCACCGCTCCCGGATCTCCGAGTGCCGTGGCGACGGCGCGCACCATCTCGTCACTGCGCCGCGGCTCCTGCCGAAGTCGGCCCGAAGCGCGCAGCCGGTCGATTGCCATCGCCACAGCGCGATTCAACTGACTCTCCAGGCGGCTGAGCAGCAGGTTGTCGTCGTCGCGCAGACGCCAGCTCACACACCCGATCCGCAGCACTTCAACCACCTCGTCGCGGCGTGCCGGGCCGACGGCGTTGTACAAGCGTGCCTCCAACTCGGCACGACCGGCGCCCAGAGGCGGCTCGGCAGGACGAGCGTCGCGGGGGAGGGCGTCCGCAAGTTCGAGCAGCGTGTGCAGCAGCAGATCCGGGCGATCCAGCAGCCGCTCGGCGCCGTACATGACGTCCATGTACTGGGACGCCAACGCATCAAACGCGTCGAGGAACCCGGGGCCGCCCGGACACTCGCGCACGGACTCCAGCGTCTGTCGCCACGTCCTGGCGTGGGCAACAGCCATGGCGACGTGGGCGACCGAGATGGCGTGCCTCAGTCCGGGATTCACCCGCAGCGTTGCCGCGAGATCGGCCATGACCAGGTTGCGCCGCGATGCGAGCATGTCGACCGACTTCAGCAGTCCGACGAACTCGTACGGGTCGCCTGGACGCACCGCATCGGTGTAGTACCGGCCAAGCTGGCGGACCCCGTGCGCCAACGGAATGAAATCGTCCCAGTAGATCTCCTTCCACCGGCGCAGTGATTCGGAACGCTCGAGCAGTGCTGCGGCCAGTTCAGCATCGGTGTATGCGGCGAGATCGTGCGAGGCGAAACGCATGCCTTCCAATTCGAGGGCGGGAATCAGTTCGCCGGCGACGCGGGACGCGAGTTCAGAGAGACGTCGTAGATTCGGCCGCAGCGTGAGGTACCAGCCGCGCTCGTCTTCAGCGTCCGGCCGCGTGGTCGTGATGGGCCGGGCCTGGAGCACCACCGTGTCCGGCGACCGACCGATCCATTCGACGTCGGGCGGCCACCCGAACAACGTCTCGATCCGGCTGAGCACGCCGAGCAAGTGTTCCAGATCCCGTGCGTCCAGCAGCGGTTCGTCCACGTCCGATCCGCGGCGCCCGGGCCGCCACTCGACCAGCTCGCGCGAGGTTCGTACCAGGATCCAGCGATCCGGGTCCACTGAACCGTCAACCAGGAGAGCGCACGGGCCGGGCACGGCCTCGATCATGGCGCGGTCGGCGTCCGGACTGCGCGGATCGCGGTTAAATGCCACGCCTGAACAATTCGCCAGTTCCACAGCCTGAACGAGCACCGCCATGCGGCTCCGGTTCGGGTCGAGCGATAGCTCGCGCCGATAGAGCAGCGCAGCATCCGACCACAGCGAGGCCCACACCGTCCGCACCGCATCGAGGACGGCGCGATCACCGTTCACCCCTACGATGGACTCGTGGAGCCCGGCAAAGGACATCGCCTGCGAGTCCTCCCCGGGCGCGGACGAGCGAACGGCAACGGCGCCATCACCGATGTGTTGCGCCAGCGCCTGGCGGATCTCGGCCGCGATGGCATCTGGGACACCGGCTCGCAGGAAGGCGGAGCGGATCCGCAGCGCGGCGTCCCACAGCTCTTCCCACCGCATCGCGTCCAGGGGCTTACGTCCGAGCTCCATCGCCAGGTGCTGGGTCAGGCCGGCCTCAGCGATGAACTGCTCGTACGCTCGCGTCGTGATGCAGAAACCTCGGGGAACCCTGAATCCCGCCTGGATGAGTGCGCCGAGCGTGGCCGCTTTGCCGCCAACCAGCCCGTCTCCAGCACCCGCAGCTTCCGCCAGAGGAACTATGCAGGACGGGTTGGAACCCACTGGCGGACCTCTTGAAAACGGGTGACGTGCAAGTACCGAACAATGTCGATGCGGAAGAGACCGCAGGACGCGGAGCGAACGAACGGGTCGAGGTAGCTGTGCCGGTCGATGAGCAACCGGGACCACTGCTCGAACGCGGGTCCCGTCGCCACTTCGTGCGCGTGGCCGGTCGCCGTCACGGCTTCGACGTCCATGAGCTGACCGGGAAGCGCCGATCGGTTGTCGACAACGAGCGCCACGTGTGGGCACTCCGAGAGCAGGGAATACTTCCTCGTGGCCTTCTGTGTCGCGAAGACCGCTGAATCGAGTTCAGGGGACATGGCGTAGGCCACCAGGGAACCATAGGGTTGCCCCTGGCCCTGCGTGCATAGCACGCCGTACAGCTGGCCATCGAGGAGCCGTCTGATGATCCTGTCGAGGTCCTCGCCCGAACCGCGGTCCGAGGTTGCCTCGCCTGCGATTTCGTCCGGGACGCGCATGTCTCGATCTCCACGCTTTGTGCGGCTCGCGTCGAACCCCGCGACACACCGAGTGTGCGGCCCCTGGCGCTCAGCCGGCCGGCGCCTTGAACAAAAGGCATTGCACTCGCGACAGTACTCTAGGGACGCTCGGCTTCCGAACGTGCCGTGAGGTGTTGGTGTGAACCCCTTCGAGTGTTTCGGCGTCCAATGCCGTGCGCGTCGCGGACACTCCGCGGGTGTTCTCAATCGTGCGTGCAATGACGCTCACGAGGGATACGTTGACCAATGACGCCTCAGGAGACTCAGAGCTGGACGAATCCATTCAGCCCGCTCATGACGAAGAAGATGGCTCCCGAAGCGGTCCTGAATGCTGCGGGGCTGCCGATCGCGATCGTGATGATCGCGGCGGTACTGGTGGTCTGCCTGGGGAGGCCGGCCATCGCGCGCACGCTCGAGTTGCCGTTGTTCGCCTTCCCGTCGTCCGCCGCCGCGGCAGAATGGCAGACCGTCAACGACGGCGTGATGGGTGGCGTATCCGACGGCCGCTTACGAATCACCGACCGCCAGACGCTCGAGTTCCGGGGGACGCTCTCGCTCGAGAACAACGGGGGATTCGCATCGGTGCGTTCCCGTCGCCGGATGCTCGGCCTTCAGGCGGGGGATACGCTCGCGGCCCGCGTCCGCGGCGACGGGCGCGAGTACCAAATGCATCTCTACACGCCATCGCGCAGGATGGCCTTCTCGTACCGGGCGCCCATGCCGACCCGCAGGAGCGAATGGAGCGAGGTTCGCATCCCGTTGGAGCGCTTCGAGGCGACGTCGTTCGGGCGGCCAATGGCGGGGGCCGGGCAAGTGGACCCCGGCCGCGTCGCGTCAGTCGGGTTCCTGCTGGCCGACGGGACGCCTGGTCCGTTCCTCCTCGAGGTGGCGTGGATCCGTGTGTTGCGGGGTTCGGCACGCTGAGGCACTCGGGTTCGCGCAGGCCCGCCATCTCGCCCGATCACCAGACCATCGCGGTGACCGCTTTGAAAATCCTTCCCAGGGGCGTGCATGCTTCGCCGTCTGCAGCGCTGTTTCCGGAGCGCAATCGCGGCCCAGATCAAACGCTTGCGGCTTCCATCACTTGCGTTGCTTGCGCTTTGGTGGGCAGCTTGCGACATCAGCGTGGTGGCATGAATCTGGCGTGACTATAGAAGCACCCGGCGGAGCGCCGTCTGGACGATGCACGCGCGACCGTCCGCATGCGTCGCGAGCCCCCGCGCGTAGAGGTAGACCGATGAAGCTGACGATCGCCGTTCTGTGCCTGCTGCTCCTCGTTGTTGGCGCGTCCCTTCTCCAAGTCCGGACCTCTCAAGCGGTACCCGCTTTCGCACGGCGCGAATCTGCCAAGTGCCAGATGTGCCACTTCCGTCTGCCCGAGCTCAACGAGGACGGGCACTCCTACATCCGCCGCGGGCTTCGCGAGGAGCGCGGAGGGATGGCGCCGCAGATGGGCATGGTCATGGGTGAGCTTGGCCCACTTTCGTGGACGGTTTGATTACGCCGCCTGAGTCGCCCACTCCTTCTCGAACGCGGCGGGGCTGACCTGGCCGATCGTCGAGTGCCGACGACGCTGGTTGAAGAATACCTCGATGTAGTCGAACAGCT
>JANLWX010000022.1:0-13884 GCA_031364845.1 Candidatus Eiseniibacteriota bacterium | reverse complement strand
CACAGCAATGCGCGCGGAGCGCATAACACGGTGCGACATGAGAGCGTTTCCGTCGATGTCCCGTCATATGGCTATCGCGCATCGTCGGCAGAATGCGGGGCGTTCAGCAGCCCTGTCGCGGAACATCGGCGATCGAAGCTTTTGCGGCGTCAAGAGCAAAGTAGGGTTCAGACCGGGCACACTGGTAACAGATCAGACCGGGGACATGGGTTACAGCCCTCGCGCATCATCTGTGGTCGAAGGAGGACCACACGATGCCATGGGCGAGGACCGACTGGATGTCCGAACGAGTAAAGTTCATCGCGGCGTATCTGGAGTACGAGGCGAACTTCAGTGATCTGTGTCTGGACTTCGGGATCAGCAGGAAGACCGGCTACAAGTGGGTTCGTCGCTACGAGGCGGAAGGAGTGTCGGCCTTGGAAGAGATGTCACGGGCTCCACACGCTCACCCCAACGCGGTCGCGGCAGACATCGTGCAATCGATCATTGCGATCCGTCGTCGCCATCCACGCTGGGGCCCTCGCAAGGTCCGAGCAGTGCTAAAGCGGCAGCGGTCGCGCATCGAACTCCCCGCGGCCAGTACAATCGGCGACATCCTGAAGCGTCATGGACTCGTTCGCCCGCGTCGGCGGGTTCGGCGTAGTTCACCTTACGCAGCTCGACTGCGTGAGTACGTCGCGCCGAACGCCGTCTGGTGCGCCGACTTCAAAGGCTGCTTCACCGTCGGCGGTGTGGGGGGCGAGCGCTGTCATCCCCTGACGATCAGTGATGGGTACAGTCGCTTCCTGCTTCGCTGTCGCGGGCTCCGGCGTCCGTTGTCGCAGTACGCCAGGCGCGTCTTCGAGTCGGCGTTCAACGAGTACGGACTGCCGCGAGCGATCCGCACAGACAACGGGCCGCCGTTCTCGACACTCGCGCCGGGCGGACTCTCGCGCCTATCGATCTGGTGGATCCGACTCGGGATCCGTCCCGAACGCATCATGCCGGGCCGGCCCGATCAGAACGGGCGCCATGAGCGCATGCATCGGACTTTGAAAGCCGAGACCGCCAGGCCACCACGTTCGAGCTTCAGTGCTCAGCAGCGTGCGTTCGATCGGTTCCAGATCGAGTACAACGAGCAGCGGCCGCATGAAGCTCTGGGACAAGTAGTGCCCGCTTCGCTCTACCGATCTTCGCTTCGAACGTATCCTCGTCGGCTTCCTGAGCCTGAGTACCCGGCCCACTTCGAGAGCCGCATCGCCTATCCCAACGGCGTGATCTCGTTCGGCACCACTCAGTGGTACGTCAGCGGCTGCCTCGCGGGTGAAAGAGTTGGACTCGAGCCATGCGACGACGGTCGCTGGCGAGTTCACTTTGCTTGGGTGCCGATCGGAGTGATCGATCTTAGGCGGGCTGCCGAGCGAAATGCTCGTCAGTTCGGAATGCTCGACCCCATCGTTGATCCTGCTCTACGCAAGCGTCGCCGGCGTCGCTATGGAGGCTAAAAAGTGTTACCCATGTGCCCGGTTGCTTCATAGAAGAGAAACTCAGCTGACGCCGTCCTGATTCACGGCTCCGAGTCGAACGCCCGCGCCTGACTCGAGACACGCAGTTCGTCGATCATTCCCTGAAACGCATACACCGGCCCATGCGGCGCCTGCTCGCCGAGCTTCAGGTCGCCGCTGAAGTTGCTGAGCCGCCTCGTGTCGAAGTAGTTGCCGATCAGCAGCGGCGCGTCGCCCGCGCGGATCGAAGTGAGCGACGCGAACTGCGAGTCGAGCCGGCCGTTGATGAAGAACCGCACCACCGATCCGTCGTGTGTCACGGCGACATGCGTCCAGCGCTGCAGCGGGATCTCAGTGGTCGAGAAGAAGATCACCGGCGGCACCGGCTCCGCGGGTTGGAAGGCGAACATCAGCCGCCCCGGTGACCCGCCGGCGACCAGGCGCTCGTGAAGGTGAGGCGACTGGATCGGCTCCAGGCGCACGTCTCCGCGCAGCCCGACGATCCCGAACAGCCAGCTTTGTTCACTCGTGATCTCCGACCAGCGGCACGCGATCGTC
The DNA here is from genome assembly GCA_031364845.1 of Candidatus Eiseniibacteriota bacterium. Classification (GTDB taxonomy): domain Bacteria; phylum Eisenbacteria; class RBG-16-71-46; order RBG-16-71-46; family RBG-16-71-46; genus JANLWX01. The sequence goes on along the minus strand of JANLWX010000022.1, from coordinate 11,842 downwards.
ACGTCCTCGTACAGGCTCAAGCGCTCGGGCGAGATCCAGGCCTCCACCGTGAGATGGCGCGAATTCATGTCGCGCGAGGGCGGCACGTAGATCCACGATTCCATCGAGTTGGTGAACGCGCGCGCGTTGCCGAAGCGGCCGAAGTCCGAGCGCGTCTCGGTGCCCGCGGTGCCGGTCAGTCGATAGGGGCCGGCGTCGTCGCACGAGGTGCCGCCGAGGTCGTCGAGATGATAGAGCGCGAGTGTGATCGAATCCGCGGCCGGCGCCCGGGACGACGTGACGTCCGCGGGCCCGCCGCTGTGCGCACACGCGCCGCATGCGAACGCGGCGATCGCGAGCAGAACGACGTGCGCGTGACGCGTGTGCATTCCCGATCTCACTGTCCACCTCCGAGTTGCATGATGCGGCGGCGCGCGGCGACTTCGGACGCCTGGTCCCCGAGCGTGGAGTACAGCTCCGCCATGCGCGCGAGCGTGCCGTAGTCGGTCGCAACGCCGATCAGCGGGCGCCACGCGCGCGCGGCATCCGCGTCGCGTCCTTGCAGCAGCAATGCCCATCCGCGCCCGAGGCCTCCGAGAGGATTCGTCGGATCGACCGCGATCAGGCGCTCGAACACGCGCCCGGCGCGCGCGGGATCGTTCTGCACCAGCAGGATGTCGCCGAGCAGCGCGAGCGCTCCGGCGTCGGTCGGCACGCGCGTCAGCAGCCGCTCGAGCGCGCCGCGCGCATCGTCGAGCTTGCCGACGCTGCGCGCGATCACGGCGTAGTTGTAGAGATAGGTCGGATTGCCGCCGTCGACCATCAGCTGGGCTCGCAGCTTGTGATAGATCATCAAAGTGTCGTTCTTCAACCACTCGGGCCGGATGCCGAAGTCCTTGCCCACTTCATACAGCACGGCGGGATGCGGCTGAGTCACCACGCGCGGCGTGAGACCGGGCACGACCGCAGTCGTGTCGAGCAGGTACCAGAGCCCCGGACGCGTCTCGGCTTCGGGCCACGAGAAATAGATCCAGCGCACGTTGTGCTCGTGCGTGAAGCGCGCGAGTGTTTCGAGCGAGTCGGCGAACGGAAACGCCAGCGGCTCGACGCCGCCGTGGTAGGCGATGTGGCTCTTGCGCGCGATCACGCGATCACCCGGCCGGCGCAACTCGCGCAGCGTCTTTGCGGCCGTAAGAACTTCGACCGGAAGCTGGTCGATCATGCGCGCCTGCACTTTCACCGACGCCATGATCAGCGAGATGACGGGGATGATCGCGAGCAGCGGCTTGAGCCACACGCGTCCCGAACCCAGCGCGAACGCGAGCTGCGGCGAGGCGAACGCGAGTGCCGCGAGGCTCGCGTACATCGGCAGCAATGCCAGCGAATAGCGTTCGGAATAGAACACCGGTACCAGCGTGAGGAACAGCAGTGCCCCGGTGAGCCACAACGGCCACAGGCGCCGCAGCGCGCCATCGCCGCGGCCGATCACGATGCCCGCGAACGCCGCGATCGCGAGCGGCACCGTGAGCAACAGTTGCGCGTCGAGGCGCAGGTGGTCCCACGAGTTGAACAGCATGCGCGAGAACACGGCCTTGGGATCTTTCGCGATCACGTCCCACAGGTTGTGGAATTGCGGCTGCATCGTGCGTTGATAGTCGTCCCACGCGATGCCGCGTGCCTTGGCGAAGACTTCGTAGGCGATGTTGTGGTGGAGCTGGAATGCGAACGATCCGCCGTGCGACAGCGAATACAGCACCCACGGCAGGACGACGAGGAAGAATCCGCCGAGGTAGAACGCGGCGGCACGCAGGGGGCGCGGAGCGGCGGTGGCACCCGCGAGGATCGCGACGATGCTTGCGGGGACGAGCGAGATCGCGTTGTAGCGCGTGAGGAACGCGAACGCGGTGAGGATGCCGGCGACTGCCCAGCGGCGGTCGGACGTCGCGGGCGCGGCCGCCGGCACATCGGAGTTGGGCGCGGTCGCCGTTGAAGAGTCCACACTCCCGCGCGCTCCGCGCGGCGCGAGCAGCGCGAACAACGCTCCCGCCTGGAGCGCGATTGCGAACGTGTCGGTCGCCGCCGAATACGCGTGACGCAGGAAGTGCGCGTTGGCGGCGATGAACAGCACCGCGAAGAACCCCGTCATCGCGTTCGCGCGGCGGCGCAGCAGCACGAACCACAACGCGAGCACCGCGATCGACGAGGCGAACGACAGCAGCTCCGCGGCGAGGAACAGGTCGCGCACGACGAAGCCCGCGAGCGCCAGCGCGATCTCGTAGCCCGGTCCGATCACGCCATAGCGCGACGGATCGAGCTGCCCGCTCTGCACCATGCGCGCGCCCTGCGAGTAGGCGCCGTAGAAGTCGGTCTCGGTCATGTAGTCGCCGAGCTGGTGCGGACCGAACACGAAGTAGAGCGCGACGACCGCGAACGCAGCACCAACGACTCCGGCGGCGATCGCGAATGCGCGTTCGCTCAGCGGGCGCACGCCGGATGGGGCATCGAGATGAAAGCCGGAGCCGCCGCCGGGACGGGCGCGCACGGAATCCTCACGGCCACCGGCACGCGGGCGCGGATCAGGACGTGGCGGGCGTCGCGCGCTCATTCAGGATGGCTACTTCGGCTGGCGCGGCGTGTCGTCGTCGATCGAACGCAGCATCTCGACCACGAAGTCGCGCACCAGATCGCGGCAGCCGAGTCCGAACGCGAGGGCCAGGCCGAGCCCCGCCGCTGCCACCGCGGTGACGCCGAGTGCGACGATCAACTGGGCGGCCACGCCGAGCTGTTCGAGCGCGAGCAGCACTGCGAACGCGCTGAGCGTGCCCGTCACCACGCGCCCGCGCAGGATCGCGCCGCTGAATCCGGCGCTTTCGAACAACCGGCGCGTCGCGAACCCGAGCGCCATCGCGACCGCGATCCCCGCGACCAGCACGATGGTCGCCGCCGTGACGCGCGGCAGCAGCTCGCCGAGGCGGTCCGAGACCGAGCGGCTAAGATCGAATCCCAGCACGTCGGCGGCGAGCATCACGGTCAGCATCACCAGCGTCCACTGGGTGACCCACGCCGCGAGTGCGGCGGGCTCGTAGCGCAGCGGCGTGTCGCCGAGCAGGCTGCGAATGCCGTCGTTGAAGCGGAACGTGCGCAGTGCCGCACGCAGCACGACCGCGACACCGCGCGCAATCGCCCACCCGAGCAGCACGATCGCGATCGCGATCAGCGCATCGAGCGCCCACAGCCCCGCGCCCGACAGCGTCGTCGAAACGCGCGCGCCCAGCTCGTCGAGCGACGTGATCTGAAGCAAGACGAGCGTCACGTGACCTCCTTCGAATCGCCCGGTTCCGCCGGCGCGGATTCGACCGGGGTCGACAGCGTCAGGCGCTGGATCGAATCCAGCACTTCGATCGCCCAGTCGTAGATGTTGCGGCGCTGCACGATCTCACGGAGCGCTCCCATGCGCTCGCGCCGCGATTCGTCGGATTCGGTGAGTGCCGCGTGATAGGCGGCGGCGGTGCCTTCGCGATCATACGGCGAAGCGATGAAGGCACGCTCGAATTCGCGCGCCGCACCGGTGAACGGCGAGAGGATCAGCGCGCCGTCGCCGTCGGTCGAGGCGGCGACGTACTCCTTGGCGACCAGGTTCATGCCGTCGTGCAACGACGTCACGGCACACAGGTCGGCCATGCGGTAGAACGGGACCAGCTGGCGGAAATCGAGCGTCGATTCGATCAGATGGACCGTGTGCCCGTGCGGCGCGGGAAACCGCTGGTTGATCTGATCGACCATCTCGCGCGTGCGACGCTGGACCGCGCGATACTCCTCGAGCTCGATGCGCGAGGGCACCGCGATCTGGATGAACGCGAAACGCCCGACCCACTCCGGATGCTCGACGAAGAACAACTCGAGCGCTTCGAGGCGCTCGGGAACACCTTTGGTGTAGTCCATGCGATCGACGCCGAGGCCGACCTTCATGCCCTCGAGGCTCATCTCCTGGCGCAACCGGCGTTCGGTGGCCGCGGTGTCCGGATGATTGGCGAGCGCGTCGATCTCGTCTGCCGGCACGCCGATCGGAAACGCGCGCACCCACGTGCGGCTGCCGCCGCGATCGACCAGCAGCTGCTCGAGGTCGACGCGCGCTTCGAGCGTCGAAGCGACGGATTGCAGGAAGTTGAGCGCGTGGCCGCGAATATGGAATCCGATGAAGTCGTTCGCGAGCAGGCCGTCGAGCAGCTCGTCGCGCCACGGGCAGATGCGGAACACCTCGGCGTTGGGCCACGGGATGTGCCAGAACGTCGCGATCTGAAGATCGGGCCGGCGCTTCTTGAGAAAACGCGCGGCGAGCGCCAGATGGTAATCCTGAAGGAACACCATCGCGGGCTCGTCGCCGACCTCCTCCAGCACCGCGTCGGCGAAGCGCTGGTTCACGTCGCGGTAGCGCTCCCACTCTTCGCGGCGGAACTGCGGCCGCACGTACGCGATGTGACACAGCGGCCACAGCGCGCCGTTCGAGGCGCCGGAATAGTAGAGCGCGTGATCTTCCTCGGTGAGCCAGATGCGCCGCAGCTGGTAGCTCGGCCGATCGGGCGGGCATCCGACGCGGCTGCGCTCGTCCACCGTTTCGCGATCGGCATCGCCGCTGCCGCTGGCGACCCAGGTTCCGCCCAGCGCCTGCGCCACGGCGTCGAGCGCCACCGTCAGGCCGCCCGCGTTGCGCACCGCGCGGATCGACTCGCCGTCGCGCACGTGCGACCACGGTTCGCGATTCGAGACGATCACGATCGGTCGATGGCTCAGGTGCCCGCGCGCCCACGCCACCAGATCTTCCTGGGTCGTTCGCTTGGGACCGCTGGCGCGCGCGCGAGACTTGTCGGCCGCGCGGGACAACGCTTCACGCACTCGATCGGACAATACCAATGCGGGTCCTCGCGGGTGGGCGGGCAGTTCGTGGATCGTCCAGGGCCCATGAAACAGGGACGCGAAGGATACGTCGCGCCGCCGGGAGCTTGCAATCATTGAACATATGCGCCCCTTCCCGGGCTGTGCGCGGAAGGGTCCGACGTGGGAGAATGCGGCCCATGCTCAAACCTCTGTGGCTCCACCTCGAGACGATCGCCGCGCGCATGCGCGAGACGAATCAGCTGTACGTCGGACTCGACTTCGACGGCACGCTCACCGAGATCGTGATCCATCCCGCGCAGGCCGATCTCGCACCGCGAACGCGCGTGGCGCTCGAACGGCTCACGGCACTTCCGGGTGTCGAAGTCGGAATTCTCTCGGGCCGCAAACTCGACGATCTGCGCGAGTTGATGCCGTTTGACGGTGTGTTCCTGTCGGGAAGCGCGGGACTCGAGACGCTGGACATCCACGGCCAGCGGCGCCTGCACGTGTCCGCGGACCAGGCGCTGCCCGAGCGCGTGCGCGTGTCGATGAACGAGTGGTGCGCGCGCTTCGAAGGCGCGTGGCTCGAGGACAAGGGTCCGGCGTTCGCGGTTCACTATCGCGCGGTGAGCGAACGGTTCCAGCCTGCGTTCTGCTCGGGTCTGCGCCGCCGCTTCGCGGGCGAGGAACAGAACGCGCGACTTCTGCATGGCAAGAAGGTGTTCGAAGTGCTGCCGGCGGTCGATCGCGACAAGTCGCACGCCTTCGCCGAGTGGGTCGACGCGAACCGCTCCGCGGTGTCGTTCTACATGGGCGACGATGCCCATGACGAGGCGGTGTATCCGCGCGTGCGTGAGCGCGACGGTTTCGCGGTGGCGATCGGACGCTTTGCGTCGCGGGCGGAATACGCGCTCACCGATCCCCAGCAGGTGACGTGGTTCCTGGAGTGGCTCGAACGCGAATGGCGCGAGGCCAAGGGCCTCGATGCGAAGCCCGGCGAAACTCCGGAGCCTTCGTCCGCGGAGCGTGATGCCGAGGTCCCCGAAGGACCCGATGCGGAGATCCCGGCGCGGCTCAGCGTTTGAAGCGCTGACGTACCGCGATGCCGATCAGGATCAATCCCAGTGACGACACGAGGATCGTTTCGTGGCGCACGACGTCGCGCGCGGTGAACGCGCCCGCGAAGATCAGCACGATGGTGAGGCCGGTAAGGATCGGTTGCATGGTGGCCCCGGTGGTTGCGGTGGCGCAGCCGGACGGCGGCGTCCCATGCTGTTTCACTACGCAAGCGATGTGCCCCGGGTGGTCGGATGGGTTGCCGTTGCCCGCACACGGTTTGGCGGATCTCATGCGGGCCGGACGTTCGCGCGGGCGCAGCGGGCTGGGCGTGAACCCCCGCGGCTGCGGCAATCGGCGCAGCCGGTGAGCGAGTCGAACCCGCCGAAAGCGGGCGCTCAGCGTGTGGGGCTGTGCCTCACCTGCCGGCACTCGAGGCGGATCGAGACACCGCGCAGCGTGTTTCTCCTGTGCGGGCTCTCGGCCGTCGATCCCCGATTCCCCAAGTATCCGGCGCTGCCGGTCATCGAGTGCGGCGGGTACGAGCGGAAGTCGGAGCCCGAAGCGCCATAGGCGTTCCGGCGATCGAGCGCGGCAGCGTCGGGCGCTCGCGAGGCGCGAGCACCCGGCGCGGTCTTACGGCAGCACGATCAGGCGCTGGCTGCGTTCGAGTCCGGGGGTGCTGAAGCGCGCGAAGTAGAGTCCGGCGCCCACGCGGACCCCGTGGTCGTCGGTCGCGTTCCAGCGCACGTCATGACGTCCTGCTTCGCGCAGACCCTCGGCCAGCCCCGCCACGCGGCGGCCGCTCAGATCGAAGATCTGGAGCGAGACGCGCTGCGCGCGCGGAAGTTCGAAACGCATCGTCGTTCCGTCGCCGAGCGGATTCGGCCGCGCGGGCAGGAACGCGAGTGCGGTGGGCAGGGAGCCGGTCGCATCGGTGGTGCTCGACGGGAACGCGCGAAGCGTCACGACGATGTTGGGCTGCGTCGTTGCTCCCGGCAGCGGCTCGTCGGCCGAGGTGATCGTGAGCGTCGCGGTGTAGTACTGATCGGGCGTGGCACCGGTGTCGTCGAAGTGGATCGAGAGCGTGCGCGCGCTTCCCGAAACGAGCCCGGGCGCGAATCCGCCGACGATCGTGAAGCGCCCGCCACCGCCCGTGATGACCGCGTTCGAGACCGAAAGCCGCGCCTGGAGCGCGTCGTAGCCGAGGTTGTGGATGCGCACCGGAAGGTCGCTGAACCCGCCCGGCCCGTGCAGGCCGAACGTCATCGACTCCGCTGTTCGGAGTTCGCTCGAGTCGAGCGACGCCGTGGCGTGGCGCAGCACGGTTCCGGATAGCAGCACGAACTTGGTCAGCGAATCGACGTCATCGCTCGCGATCGCCATCGCTCCACCTCTTACGCCTTCGCTCGAGACATCGAGCGTGATCGTGTGCACGTTGCCGGGATTGGTGGCGATCGCCTGGAAGGTTTGCCCTGTGGGTCCGCTGAAGCCGCCAGGCATGGTGACGCTGTAGTCGAGTTCGTCGATCGGCAGGAACGTGCCCGCATTCGTGACCGTGAGGTTCTGCGACGGCGTGGGCGCCCCGATGAGCACCGTTCCGAAATCGAGCTGTGAAGTCGAGGTTGCGATCTTCGCCGGAAGCTGCAGCGAAGCGACCGCGGGGAGATGGTCGGAGGCGAGCCGCAGCGCGGTCGCGACCGCGAGTGGAACGGCACTGTTGCGGCCGTCCTGATCGACGGACTCGTTGAAATGCGAGCAGTCGTTGCCGTAGGGAAACTGGGAGAGGATATCGACCTGCTCGCCATCCTGCGTGGGATACGAGTAAATGAAAAAATCGAAGCGGTCGTCGAGCCCGCCGCCCGAGAAGCCAGACGGACACCCCGGAGAATTGCAGGGGCACTGGCTGTGGTAGCAGCGGTATGCGAACTGGTTCCAGGTGCCGGGGAGGCTCACCGAGTCCTTCAAGCGACCGTCGTTGTCGGCCTGATGGGCGAGAAGAACCTGATAGCCGCTCTCCCAGTCACCATAGAAATTCGTGTCGCCTCCGACCAGAATCGTCGGTGTGAACGTCGACTGGTTGTTGAGGACCGTTCTCAAGTTCGTGCACTCGGCGCGGCGCAGCGCGGTGTCGGCCGTCCCCGCGTTGTAGTGCACGGAATAGACGCGTAACCGGGCGGCGGAGGCGGTGTAACCGAGCGGCTGGGCCACGAGCTGGTAGACACGTCGTGGTCCGCCGGTATTGATGGCCGTCTGGTTGGATACCGCGACCTTCAGCGAATCGTAGTAGATCGTGCTCTCGGTGCTCAGGATGAACCCGGCATCCTTCCAGCGACGTGTCGGATTGGCGACGCGAAGCACGTTCAGCAGGAACGAATCGGCGCCGGCCGCGGACTTGAGTTCCTGCACCATGAGGATGTCGGTGTCCAGATTCTGCATCACGGTGCGGAAGTGCTGCTGACGGCCCGGAAGGTCGAGATTGGGGTAGTTGAGCAGATTCCACGCGGTCACCCTGATGGCGTGCGCCGGCGAGGGCGTCATCGTCGCGGCGAGCACGCCGACGATCGCGATCGCGGCGAAGCGCGCGGCCCAGCGGAGAATCGCGCGCGATTCGAGACCGCGGGGCATCGGCGTATCGCGGCGTGCGATCGGCGCGGGCGCCATGCAGCCGTCCAGGGTGCGAACCGTTTCGGGGGCCATGCGTTCTCCAGAGAAAAACGATCACGATGCCGGCAAGGCCATCGGGGCAGCGGCCTGGGCCGCTCCCGCGAAATGTCTCGATGGGTGGATCCGGCAAAAGTGTATCGGGTTTCCTGCGGAGATGGGAAGAAATGCTCAGGGCGGTGCTCAGTGAGGAGGGGAAAGGGCCAGCGCGCCGGCGGCTCCCGCTCGCCCGAAACCGGGCAAGCACGCACGAGCTGTCGCCCGGGCTACGGTGGTGCGCGGCCCAGGGACATGCCGAGGGCCGGCCCGTCCACAGGGTGGGCAGACCGGCCTTCCCGGCCGGTGTTACAGGCTCAACGGTCGGCTCAGGGATCGGTGATCATCAGCAGGACGCAGACCAGAAAGGCGCCCGGGAGGAAGACCGGCAGACCGATCCCGATCGCCACTCCCATCGCACATCCCATGGCCGAGCCGCGGCCCAGATCTGTGACGACTCCAGTGTTCATGGTGTCCCCTCGAGTTCAGGAGGTTTGCGAACCGGTGGGAATGCCGCCCCATCGCGGCGGGCGGCACGGCATCGATTACGGGTCGAGCAGGAAGACCCGCGCGCAGATCAGCAGCGCGCTCCCGTAGAAACTCGGGTCGGCCTTCGCCAGCACCAGCGAGAAGCCGCAGGTCACTCCGCCCCAGAAGCCGTTCACTCCGACGCCCGGATCGGAACCACGGCCGCCGGCCGCGTGAGCCACCACGACGGATGTGGCGGCGAGTACCGCGGTCAGCATCAGGCTCGCGGCGAGCCTGCGCATCGAATGGCGTTCCTTGTTCATGAGAGTCCTCCGTCGAGAATCACAGGTCGTTGGCCTGGATGAACAGGCACAGCGCGGCGGCGTCGCCGCGGTTGCCGGTCCACGAGCCCAAGCCGGTGGCGAAGGCGCACACGAGCTTCCCCATCAGCGTGTCGATTCCAAACACGGTCCACTCCCTTCAGTTGAGTGATGCGTGAATTGCCGGGGGGCGAGAGCGTGCGGCGCTCAGCGCGACCGCACGTAGTCGTCGATTTCGAGCGCGATGCCGGCCGCGCAGACGGCGAGGCCGAGGCCCAGTCCGGCGGGGAAGCGGATGCGGCTCGCGAGTCGCGCGCCGACACGGAATGACGCGATGGCGATGCTGCCGTGAGCCCGCGGCGGCCCGTGACGGACCATGGTCGTATCCGAATCCGCAGCGAGTGCGGCGGGTGTGAGGAACGAAGCAAACAGAAGCGCGCTGACCGTCATGCGGCACGCGAGTGGGCGCATCGGAACGACTCCGTTGCGGGGGCGGAGCGGGGTGATCGGCGGGGAGGTGAGATGGCGCCGGTGAAGCGCGTCCATCGCCTCGCGATTCCGTTGGAGCATCAGAGCATCGTCCGTGCCGGTGAGCACGAGATCGCCGTGGCGCGCGTAGAGGGCACTTGCAGCGGCGCGGGGCCGCGCACGCGGGCGGCGAGTGTCCAGATGACGAACGGGGCGCCCATTTCTGGACGCCCCGTCTCGATCGGATGCTGGCGGACGCGTTGACCGGTCCGCGAGGTCAGCTCTTCTTGCCGCCGCCGGTCATCGTCCGCCACACGATCTTGAGCGGATCGTAATACTCGTCGACCACACGCTCCTTGAGCGGGATGATCGCGTTGTCCGTGATCGTGATCGACTCCGGGCACACTTCCGAGCAGCACTTGGTGATGTTGCACAGCCCGATGCCGGCATTGTCCTTGAGATATTCGAGCCGGTTCGCGTCGTCGATCGGATGCATCTCGAGCCCCGCGACGCGCACGAAGAAGCGCGGGCCGGCGAACTCGTGCTTCAGCTCGTGGCTGCGCAGCACGTGGCACACGTCCTGGCACAGGAAGCATTCGATGCACTTGCGGAATTCCTGCACGCGGTCGATGTCGTGCTGGTACCACTTCCATTCGGCGCCGGCCTTCGGAGTGAACGGCTTGATGCGCTTGTTGACCTCGTAGTTCCAGCGCACGTCGGTGACGAGGTCCTTCACCACCGGGAACGTCTTCATCGGGCGCACGACGATCGGCTCGCCCTGGGCCATGTGATCCATGCGCGATTTGCACATCAGCGCGGGCTTGCCGTTGACCTCAGCGCTGCACGAGCCGCACTTGGCGGCCTTGCAGTTCCACCGCACGGCGAGATCCGGCTCGCGGTTGCCCTGGATCCAGTGGATCGCATCGAGCACCACCATGCCGGTCTCGACCGGCACCTGATAGTCCACGAGTTCGCCGCCTTCGGGCCCGCCACGGAACACGCGCATCGTGACTTCGCGCTGGCCGCCGTGAGCCGCGGCTCCGGTGGTCGATTCCATTGCCGCCTGGTGCGGCGTCGATCGCGCGTCGGTCATTTCGCCATCTCCTTCGCGGCCTCGAACAGCACTTTCAGATCTTGGGGCATCTCGGGCAGCGGCGTCGGCGCGACGCTCATCCCATCGCCCGCGCGTTTCGCGCAGTGATTCACTTTTCCGAACGCGTCGTTCATCGCCGTGTGATCGAGCCGCGAATGAGCACCACGGCTCTCCTTGCGCAGCAGTGCCGAACGCGCGACCGCTTCCGAACAGACCAGCATGTTGCGCAGGTCGCGCGCCAGATGCCAGCCCGGGTTGAACACGCGTCCGCCCTCGACGCGCAGATTCTGCGCGCGGGCCTTGAGCTCACCGAGTGTCCGAACGGCGGTTTCGAGATCGGACTCGGTGCGGAAGATGCCGACGTAGGCGCTCATGCACTGCTGCAGCTCGCGCTGCAATGCGAACGGACTCTCGCCGCTCGCGCGCTCGAACGGCGCGAGCACGTCGCGCATCTCGGCTTCGATGTCGGCTTCCGAAATCTCGAGGCTCCCGGTCATGCCGCGCGCGTGAAGTGCCGCACCCATGCCGGCGCGCCGACCGAACACGATGAGATCCGAGAGCGAGTTGCCGCCGAGCCGGTTCGCGCCGTGCAGGCCGGCCGCGACTTCGCCGGCAGCGAACAGACCGGGCACCGTCGCCGCCGCGGTGTCGGGCTCGACGCGCACGCCGCCCATCAGATAGTGCATCGTCGGTCCGACTTCCATAGGCGTCTTCGTGATGTCGACGTCGGCCAGTTCCAGGAACTGGTGGTACATCGACGGCAGCTTCTTCCTCACGCGCTCGGCCGGGAGGTAGGCGATATCGAGGAACACACCGCCGTGCGGCGAGCCGCGGCCTTCGCGGACCTCGGTGTAGATCGCGCGCGCCACGTTGTCGCGCGTCG
>JANLWX010000083.1:0-9591 GCA_031364845.1 Candidatus Eiseniibacteriota bacterium | reverse complement strand
AATTCGGCCCGGTGCGAGCGCGCATGATCAAGCGCGGCGTCGCGCGCTCCCGCGCGCTCCTCTCCCGCCATTGCCGCGGCCGCGGCGGAGTCCGTGAGACCCGTGCCGGTAATGATGCGGTCGCGCAGGCCCTCCCACGCGCGACGCAGCGGCCACGCGCCCGAGGTCTGGACCGTGTACAGCCTCGGCATGCGCGCGAGCACGCCGTGCGCAAGCGCCCGGCGCAGGCCCTGGACGCATGCGCTGGCCAGCGCGCCACCGCCGACCTGCACGAACAGCCGGTCGAGTCGCGCGTCGACCCGCCCGAGCGACTCGACCATCTCGAACGCCAGCGTCATGCCGCCCTCGATGCACAGCCCGTTCTCGCTGCCCTGGCAACAGAACGGCAACGCCCCCTGCCGAAGCGCCGCGTGGAACGCGTGCAGGCACGGATCGCCGGCGATCCCGGGGACGCGCGCGCAGACCACGACCTCGGTGGACAGAGCGCGCAGCCGCGACACCACCGCGGGATCGGCGTCAGTCGGGATGAACACCCGCAGCGCGCGCCGCGCGGCGGGCGCCACCACGGCCGCGGCGAGCGCCGCATTTCCGCACGATGCGATCGCGAGCCCGCGCCGGTCGGTCTCGGCGCGCGGACTACGCCGCAGCCGCACCCGAGGATGGCACCTGGATCGGATCCGGCGGAGATCGCATCGAAGCGCGCTTCGCGGGCATCGCGCATCGCCTCGAACGCCGCGGCGAGCGATGGGTATTCGGTAACGACACACTCGAGGCGCTGCTCGACGAGGAAGGCGCGCTGATCGAATCGCGCGTCGTCGGGGCGCATACGAGTCAGCCACTGGAACTCGCGCGCTTCCACGCGCTGCGGACACTCACCGAGGCGGTGCTCGCTGAAGCGAATCCGATCTCGGCCGCGCTCACCGAACGCTGAAGCGCCCCGAAGCGCGCCCGACGCCCGCTACTCGAGCGGTGCGATGTGGCGCAGCTTCCGGCCGCGACGAGCGCGCTCCCAGTTCTCCGTCAACTCGCGGCGGTGGAGTGCCGCCCACTCGGTCACGAAGCCCAGCACACGCGGTGACAGGCTGCCGGAGGAAATCCCGAGCGTTCCGATATCGATGGACGCCCGCTTACCCGCGTAGCGGACATGAAAGTGCGGGGCATGTTTCTCGCTGAAGTACATCTGGATCACGACTCCGAAGAACCGGCAGATCTCTGGCATCGAGCCATTCGTGCCGGGGGCGGGTTTGACGAGGGATGAAGACGATCTACGACGGCTCCGCGCCCGCGTCACCTCGGTAAGGGCGTCTCTCAGAGTCTCGGGGGCGATGTCGGCGCCGTTGGGCCAGCACACCGTGCCCAGGTCCGCATCCACGCGTACGCGTCGGAAGTAGCTCTGCCGGCTCAATGGCGCGAATACGCCGCGGAACGATCCGATGACCGCAGCGACATCGACCTCGCCCTCGCATCCATCGGCGAAACCCAATCGCAGCAGTCGGCCCCCAAGTGGTTCAGCAAACACCACCACCGGGACCGCGGCGCGGCGGAGCGACGGGGTCCGCGAGCGCCGTTTCTCGGGAAGCCTGGCAGTGCGGGTTCTCGACTCGATCTTCATCTTCGAACCGACCGTTCCCTGGGGTCGTGTGGCGATTCCTATGGCAGATTCTTTTCGAGAACGTCCAGGTCGGCGAGGTCCTTCGGCCTCCCGCTCGCGCGTTTGTTGAGCACGAGGTCCTCGCGTCCGACGAACGGGATGGCGAGTCCCTCGATCACGTGGGTGACACGGTTCGGCCAAGCCTCGGCGAAGGACAGCCCGCTGGCCTGGGTCAGCAAGTCGATCCTGCGCGGTGGTAGCCCGATTTGAAGGACGATTCCGGGAGTCTCGAGATCCTTCTGAGCGACTCCCATCTCGCGCACGGGCGCTCCGAACTCCAGGAGCGCCTGCCACGCGCGCTCCGCGTTGGCGGGATCGGGATCAACCCAGATATCAAGGTCTCCAGTGGCTCGTGGGACGCCATGGACCGCCATGGCATGAGCTCCGACGACCAGGAATCGGGTGCCGGCGCCGAGCAACAGTCGAAGGAGATCGAGGAAGTCTTCGTTCACGGGGCGGCCGGACTTCCCATCACGCCGCGCCGCGGTAAAGCCTGCGGACGGAGGCGTCGCGCCGCTCGTAGTCCGGCATACCGTTTCCGGTAAGCGCCCACGCCTCGAGTGCCAGCGGCCACATCATCGCAAGCCGCTCCTCGGGTGTGGTCGAAGCGCTGAGATCGTCCCCAGGCTCATGGCCCAGCAGGTACTTGCGGACGACCCACCCGTGCCGCCGGCTCGCGCTGCTCCTTCCTGTCTCAGCTCGCTCGTCGTTCACGTCGCGAGTATACCGAAATCTGCGGCCTCTGCACTTACCCTCCCTACTTCAGCTCCGCCAATCAATACAAGCGCTCGACGTTCGACTGCACCGAGTCACGCAGCTTCTCGAGATCCTGCTCGCATCCGGTGCGCGCGACGAACCGGCCGGTCACCGGATCCTTTTGCACCATGTGATAGAAGCGGCGCTGGAGCCCGAGGAACTCCCGATCGGCGGACGCTCGTTCGCTTTACGCGCGCAGTCTTTGACCGCTCCCCCTTTGCCCTAAGCGCCCCCAAGCCCTGCGAAAGCACTGACGATGCGGGGCGCGGTGTCGAGATCCGACAGCGCGTCGGCGTCACCTACCAGACGCCGGGCGACGCCGAGCAGATCTATCAGCGTTGCGACCTGCTGCCGGAACACTACGAGCCCACCGACCTGATGCGCGCGATGGACGTGGCGAGAGGCGAGCGATTTCAGCTCGGCGTGCTGTTCCGCCGCGATCCCGGAGCCGCACCCCACATGGGCGAAATGGAAGGACAGGCCACAGGCGGTGTGTGGCCGCCGGTCGCCCAGCCACTGACCGAAGCGCCCGCGAGCGACATTGAATTTCCGGGCGGGTGAGCGTTCGATCCCCAAATGCGACGGGCCGGAGCATCTTCGCTCCGGCCCGTCGCGCTTCATCGTCCAGACGCAGGTTTACGGATTCTTCATCGCCGTCGCCGGCTCGCCCCCGTCCGCGGTGCGGTAGGTGATGCCGCCGAGCTTGAGCTTCGCGATCTGCGGCTCGATCTGATGCTTGTCGCCGACCGCGATCACCAGCATGTCCTCGGGCTTCAGGCGCCGCTTGGTCGCGTCGTAGACGTCGCTCGCGGTCATGCTCTCCAACCGCGAGGGCAGGCCCGAGTAGTAGTCGGCGGGCAGATCGAACAGAAACAGCGTGCCGATCGTCGCCACCGTGCTCTCTGACGTTTCGAACAGCGCCGGAAGTGAGCGCGACAATGACTCTTTCGCCAGATGCAACTCGTCAGGACTCACTTCCTTCGCGAGCATGCTCTGGATCTCCTTGAAGCTCTCCTCCACCGACCTTCCGGTCACGTCGGTCCGCACGCTCGCGCCCGCGTAGAACGGCGCGACGCCGCGGCGCTGGACGACGGCCGAGAACGCGCCGTAAGTGAATCCGTTCTTCTCGCGCAGGTTGAGGTTGAGCCGGCTCGAGAACAGCCCGCCCAGGATCTGGTTCATGACGTCGAGCTTCTCGAAGTCGGGATCCGACCGCATCACGCCCTGTTGCGCCAATAGAATCTGCGTCTGCGGCGCGCCCGGCTTGTCGATGATCACGACGCGTTCCGGAATCCGCGTGCCGGCCGGCGGCGGCGGAATCGGGGCACCGGTGCCCTTCCACGCTCCGAACGACTTCTCGGCGAGCTTCTTCGCCTCGGGCTCGGTGATGTCGCCCGCCAGCACGAGGGCGGCGTTGGCCGGACCGAACGACGACTGGTAGAACTTGACCAGATCATCGCGCGTCGCCGTCACGATCGCCTGCTCGGTGCCGAGCGGCACGTGGCCGTAAGGATGAGTGGCGCCGAACAAGCACGCGGTCGTCACGCGCAGCGCGGTCTGGATCGGCGAGTCCTTTTCCTGCATGACGGCGGTGCGGCGGTCGTTGCGCACGCGCTCGATCTCGTTCGCGGGGAACGCCGGATCGAGCACGACGTCCGACATCACGTCGAGCGCCTTGTCGATGTTGGGGCGCAGCGCCTGGATGAACAGCGCGCTGCCGTCGGAGACCGTGTTGGACCCCATCTGCGCACCAAGCGTCTCCAGCTCACGCGCGATGCCGAGCGCGTCACGCTTCTTCGTGCCTTCGTCGAGCATCGACACCGTGAAGCCGGCGAGACCCGGAAGGTTCGGCGGATCGGCCGCACTGCCCGAGCGCAACTGCAGGTGCGCCGAGACGACCGGCAGCGCGTGCGACTCGACCAGGTACACCGTGAGGCCGTTCGCGAGCTTGAACGTCTTCGCACTCGGCAGCGGCGCCGCCGAGAGTGCCGCGGGTTCGGGCTTGGTCTTGCGCCACGGCTCCTTCGACTCGACGGTGGACGGCGTCAGATTCTTGGCGACCGCGGCGGGCGTTGGAGGCTCGGCCGGGATCACCTTCTCGCCGGGGACCGCGACGACCACCACGCGCTGATTCTTTCCGAGCTGCTGGGCGGCGAATGTCTTCACCTGCTCCGCCGTCACCGCGGCATAACGCTCGAGATCCGTGTTGAGATAGCCCGGATCCTTCATGTGATGGTTGTAGTAGTTGAGCCGGTCCGCCACGCCCCCGAAGCCGCCGAGATTCTCGAGGCTCAGGATGATGTCGGAGTTGATCTTGTTTTTCGCACCCTCGAGCTCGACCGCCGAAGGACCGGTCTGGGCGAGCGAGTCGAGCTGCGCGTTGATCTCGGCTTCGACTTCTTCGGCCGTGTGACCGGGCTTGGCGGTGACCGTGAGCTGGAAGATCGATCCGAGCGTCAGCGACTGCTGACTCGCGTTCACGTCCTGCGCGATCTTCTTGTCGTAGACCAGCGCCTTGTAGAGGCGGCTCGCCTTGCCCTTGCCGAGGATCTGCGCGGCGATCGTCGCTTCGGCATCACCCGGCTTGAAGATCGGCGAGGTCAGCCACGCCATGTACACGCGCGGCAACTCGACGCGGTCGGTGACCGTCACGCGGCGCTCCGCGGTGATCGGCGGCGTCTCGACCGCGAGCTTCGGAACCTCGGGGCCGCGAGGGATCGAGCCGAAGTACTTCTCGACCATCTGCTTGGTCTTTTCGACATCGATGTCGCCGACGATCGCGAGGCTCGCGTTGTTCGGCGCATAGAAGCTGGTGAAGAATCCGCGCACGTCCTCGATCTTCGCGGCCTGGATGTCCTCGTGCGACCCGATCACCGAGGCGTAGTACGGATGCCCCTTCGGGAACAGCTGGTGGTACATTTCCTCTTCCGGCAGTCCGTACGGCGCGTTTTCGAAGCTCTGGCGGCGCTCGTTTCGGACGACGTCCTGCTGGTTCGACAGCATGCCCTGATCGAGCCGGTCGAGCAGGAAGCCCATGCGGTCGCTCTCGAGCCACAGCGCCAGCTCGAGCTGATTCGAAGGCACGTCCTCGAGGTAGTTGGTGCGATCGAAGTCGGTGGTCCCGTTGACGAACGAGGCGCCGGCGCCTTCAAGGTGCTGGAAGTAGCTGTCGGATTCGATGTGGCCCGAGCCCTGGAACATCATGTGCTCGAACAGGTGCGCGAACCCGGTGCGGCCCTGGGCTTCGTTGGCCGGGCCGACGTGATACCAGAGGTTGACGGCCGTGAGTGGCAGGCGGCTGTCCTTGCGCAGGATCACGTCGAGGCCGTTCGGCAGCGTGTACTTCTCAAAGTCGAGTTTCACGGTCGGCACTTTAGCCGAACTCGCTTTCGATCCATAGCAGCCCGCGATCATCGCCATCGGCGCGAGCAGCAGGAAAGCTCCGCCGAGCAGCTGTACGGCGAGGCGCACTCGGCCGCGCGCCGGATTGGAGGGGGATTGCTCGAAACTCATGAACGCTCCTTATTGATGGGAAGTTGGAGTTCCAACGTGAGGGCAGCCTAGCCAGCCGCTGGGCCGGGTACAAACCCACCGCTCCCGGCGCGGAAATGCCCGTACCAGCGCGGGACCCGGGCGCCCGCGTGCGTCCGGTGCCGGTTCTGGAGTTGCGAAGTCTCAGGCGCGCGCGATGACGGCTTCGATGCGATCGAGCCCGCGAGCGAACTCGCGTGGGTCCACGATCAGGCTCACGACGATCAACGATTCGAGGTCGTAGTCGTAGAAGTGACCCGGATGAACGATCACGCCGGCATCGAGCAGGTCCAGCGCCCACTGCTCGTCGGTGCGCCGCTGCGGGAACCGCAGGACCGCGACCCATCCCCCGTCGGCGGGCTGGAGTGTGTGCGCCGCGCCCGCGGCTCGCGCGGTGGTGAGTTGCGCGAGATTCTGCGCGATGCGATCGCGCGTACGCTGCTGGAAGTTCTGACGCGCGGCGAGCCATGCGGGAAGCGACGACTGCGTCGGCGTCGACACCGAGAGAAACAGGTCCGCCAGCCAGGTGAGGCGTTCCATGGCGCGGACGCGCACGGGCGCGGGACCACACGCCACGATCCACGCGCCCTTCATCTGCGGCAGGCCGCAGACTTTGGAGAGCCCGCTCATGACGAAGGTCGGCGCCGCGCGGTCGCCGGCGAAACTCGGAAGCCCGGCGGTCGCGAGCGCCGCATCGCCGGCGCGGCGACCGGCGCGGCGCGCGCACTCCACCGGCCACGGATAATCACCGAACACTTCGTCCGCGATGATCGCGAGGCCGTGACGTTCGGCGAACGCATCGAGTGCCGCCACACCCTCGGCGTCGAAGCACGCTCCCGTCGGATGGTTCGGCTGGACGACGACGATCGCGCGCGTGCGCGGGCCGATCGCGGGTGCGAGTTCCTCCACGTTCACATCGATACCGTCGTGCCCCGCCGCGGCGTATGTCTGAACGGCGACGCCTTCGGCGCGCGCGAGCGGAACGAACAACGGGTAACTCGGCCGCGGCACCAGGATCGCCTCGCCCGGATCCGCGAGCATGCGGAACAGATGCGCGTACGCTTCGCTGGTGCTCGCCGTGAGCACGATCGATTCGTGATCGACCGCGATTCCGCGGCTCGCGTAGTAGCCGCCGATCGCCTCGCGCGCGGGCGGTGCGCCGCGCGGGTCGGAAGGATCGCGCGACGGCGCGGGGCCGGGGTCGGGCAGCGTCGGAGATTCGGGAGCGAGTCCGGTGCGGATCGGGTTCGCTTCGGTGAGATCGATGAGGTCCGCGCCCGCCGCGCGCAACGCGGACAGCCGCGCGGCCCACGGGTTGGGAGAGAGTTCTTGCGGGATGCGGGAGGAAAAACGCATGGCGCAGGATGCTCGGCATCATGGGTACGATGCAAGACTCGGCATCCGGGACACATGTGCGTATGAGGTCCATGGGGGACATTTTCACTGACGCGTTAAGGGGGGTCATAATCACTGACGTCCCACACACACCCCGGCTGCGGCTGGCGATTCGGGAATCGGCCGCGCTACATTGACGTCATGATCGGCCGACTCCCATCACGCTCATCGTTCCTGCGCGGCACCCGGTGGTGCGTGGGGTTGGTCGCGTCGTGCTGCGCCTTCGCGGGCAGCTCGCGTGCCGAAGCCGTGTTCCGCCCGCCGATCGCCGATCCCCGCGAAAGCCTGTCGCGCTGGCGCATTGTCACGTCGGTCGAGGACTGGCGCTACGGAACCGACATCACCGACTCGACGAGCCGCGGCGGTTACGTCGAGGATCGCGAGCGCATCGTGTGGGAAGGGGCCGCGGGGCACACGTTCCGCTGGCGACCGTGGCACTTCGCGCCCGGCTCGGCGGTGCCGTGGAGCGTCGCCCAGATCAGCGTTCCCGCTGCGATCTTCTCCACGTTCGACAACTCCGGTTCGCTGCTCAACACCGATTTCCAATTCGGCGTGGCGATGGACTTCCAGTGGGGCGAGGACCGCACACTCACGACCTCTCCCGGCGGCTCCGCGGATGCGCAGCGCCCGTTCGATCGTCCGGTGCTCACTTCGCGCCTGACCGTCTATCACCGCAGTTCCCACCTCGGCGACGAGTACCTCGCGCTGTCGCGATTCGGCCGCAACCAGAATGGCCACGTGCGCGCGGAAGCACTGTTCGATCATCCGCCGGTCAAACGCGTGGACCTCACCTTCGAAGCGGTGAACGGCCTCGTGTCCTATGAATGGGCTCCGCGGTGGAATCGCGGCGGCGTGGCGCGCGTGTACGGCGGCGCTGAGACCAAGCTCGTGTTTCCGGCATCGCTCCAGATCGGCGCGCTGCGTCCGCACAATTTCCGCGCGCCGTCGTTTCGGATCGGAGCGGAGTATCGAGTTGCGGGCAACGGTTCGGATCCGCACGATGGCTGGACCACGCGGACCGTCAATCAGCTGGTGCGCGCGCCGTGGATCGAATCGAGCTGGTTCGCCGCGGCGGATCTAAGGCTCGCAAAGCCGTACAACTTCGCCTCCGGCGACAATCCCCTCGGCGAGAACGAAGCGTGGACACCACGGCTGTGGACCGAGACGCCCTACGGCCGCGAATACCGGAACTACGCGGGATCGTGGCATGCGATGCTGGGTGCCGTCGTGTGGCCGACGCGCGAAACGCCCTCGCGAACGCCGCTCGCCGGTTCCGAGTGGTTGATCTCGCTCGAGTGGTATCACGGTTATTCGTTCAGCGGGCAGTTTCTCGATCAGATGTCGCACTGGCGCCCGCGATGGTACGTGGTGCCGAGTGTGACCGCGCGGTTCTGATCATGGCCGCGCGCACGCCGCGAAGCGCAGGCGATCATCCGGGACATGATGCCGCAGCCGGCGCAAAAGCCCGCGACTTCTCTTACCAGGTCACGAAGGACCGCACCGTGTTCGTGTTCTGGCACGGCCGGCGCGTGATGACGGTCACCGGCCGCGATGCGGAGAAGCTGCTCGCGCGGCTCGAACGAATCGATGCAGACGCCGAGCAGATGGTGCTCGCCAAGCTGACCGGCAACTTCAAACGCGGGAACGAACGCCGCTAGCCACACCATTCAGAACCCGGCGATGCAGCCCACGCCTGCGTCGAGCATTAACATCAGCCACGCTTCACCCGCCGACATCCGGAGGATCCATGCCCGCCTACGTCATCGCCAATGTCGACGTCACCGACCCCGTCCGCTACGAGGCCTACAAGGCACAGGTCCATCCGACGATCGTTGCCTTCGGCGGCCGCTACGTCGCCCGCGGCGGCGCCGTTCAGGTCCTCGAAGGCGATTGGAACCCCAAACGCCTCGTCATCGTCGAGTTCCCCACCGCCGAACGCGCCCGCGAATGGTGGGAATCCGTCGAATACGCCGACGCCAAAGCGCTGCGCCAGGCCACAGCGATCAGCCAACTCGTGATCGTGGAAGGACTCTGATAGGGAAAAAAAGCAGCCAGCCCCCGATGCGGCGAAGCTGGCTGCCTGATTTGCATTTCGATCTTGCGAACCCGCCCCTAGTCGGAGTCAGAGGGCTCCGAGTGCAAGGCGGCAAGGAGCGATGAGCGAGACGTATCGTCAGATACGTCGCAGCGAAGAGCGACGCGGCCAACGCAGCAATCGGAGTCCTCTGACTCCGACTAGGTGCCTTCGCTCCAGGTGC
>JANLWX010000063.1:0-10386 GCA_031364845.1 Candidatus Eiseniibacteriota bacterium | reverse complement strand
GCCGCGTGGCTGTGGGAGGACGGCGAGCAGGAGCACGGCGGCAGCCTCGGCGCGGGTTTCTACATCGGTGGCGGCTACTATCCGGCGCTGCGCTGGAATTATGTTTGGCCGACGCGGGACTTCCGGACGTATCCTGATCGTCCCAAGACGCAGTTCAGCATCGCATTCAATTTTTGAGTGGTTCCCTGAGCCGCGGATTGATCGGAGGGTAGGCGTGTCGTACGAGCCAGCCCGACGCGCGGCATGCGCGCTCGGTTTTGCAGCGATGCTGGTGGCGCTTCCCGCGGCCGCCGTCGCTCCCGCGCCGCCCACGACCGCCGCCGCGAACTACTTCCGCGATCTCAAGCGCCTCCAGTACGACCTGATCCACGCGGGCGCGCGCTCGAAACTCACCGAACGCGCCGCGCTGCGGATCGCGTGGGAGCGCCGCCAGCGCATGGCGCCCGGCACCGCGGGCCTCGGGCCGCGTGGGAAGGGCGCGAGCCTCAAGCGCGCGCGCGACGCGGACGAGGCGGGCGGACCGCAGGGTGTGCGCGAAGGCGCGCGTCCGCTGCGCGGCGCCCGCATCGAAGCGTCACCCAACTACCGCATGAACGACCGCGAGTCCGATCGGCTCGGCGGTTCGACCCAGGCCGAGGTCACGATCGCGGCGCACGGATCGAACCTGGTGGCGGCTTGGAATGACGCCGAGAGCGGGGCAAGCGGTGCCCTCGGCTACGGCTGGTCCGCCGACGGCGGAGTCACGTGGACCGACGGCGGCGCGCTGCAAGGCAACGACGACCTCGCGCGCTGGGTGAGCGATCCGGTCGTCACCGTGAACGAACGCACCGGCGTGTTCTATCTCGCCGGTATGGCGATCACCCCGCGCGCGCAGAATGCGATCGGTGTGGTGAGCGGGCGCTTCGATGACGACGAATTCGAGTGGGACACGCCGGTCCTCGCGCGCATCGTGCGCGACACACTTCCCGACAAGCCGTGGATCGCGGCCGACTCGACCACCGGCTATCTGCACCTGACCTACACGGCGTTCTATCGCGCGGGCCCGGTGCAGATCGATCAGATCGAATATCAACGCTCGCGCGACGGCAATCGCTCGTGGGACCGGCCGCGGGTGTTGTCGTCCGGCCGGGATCTCGGCCTGGTGCAAGGTTCCCGTCCCGCCGTCGGACCCGATGGCGAACTGCACGTGATCTGGACCGCCGTCGACACCTCGCTCGCGGGCGGCGGGCTCGACTGGATCCGCTCGCGAAGCTCGACCGACTACGGCGGGAGCTTCGGGATCGAACAGGACGTCGCGGGGATCTACTCAAACTTCGGCAGTGGCGCGCCCGGGTTCAATCGCGGCTACGGCATCGTGTTCCCGAGCCTCGCCGTCGATCGCAGCAACGGTCCCTATCGCGGGCGCGTGTATGCGACGTGGAACGAAGGGCTCGATTACTTTGACGATGCGCCGGGCGATTCGAACCCTCGCTTCGAACGCGAGCCGAACTCGCGGACGGAAATCGCCACGCCGTTCAACATCGGCGAGACCGTGCGCGGCGCGATCACCGCGGCGAACGACATCGACACCTACCGGTTCTTCGGTGAGGACAGCACCACCGTCATTCTTTATCTCGATTCGCTCGCGACCTCGCTCGACGTCGCCGCGCGGCTCATGTGCTCCGACGGCGAATCACGGCTCGCGTACAGCGCGCCCGTATGGCCGGGCCGCACACGCGTGCTCGTGTTCACGCTGCCGCGATCGGACATCTACTTTCTGCGACTCGATCCCATCGGCGGACGCACCGGAGGCTATCGTCTGCGCACCGGGCTCGTGGCGCCCGGCGGCCCCGAGCGCGCGCGCGATCATCGCGATGTGTTCATCGCCGCGCGCGGCCGGCGCGGACCGTGGGAGACACCGGTTCGCGTGAACGACAGCGGTCCATTGTTCGACGACTGGATGCCCGAGGTCGCGGTCGCCGCGAATGGACGCGCATACGTCGCGTGGTACGACTGGCGCGACGAAGTCGCCGCAACGTGCGGCGCGTCTTCGAACGTATTCCTCGCGCGTTCCGACGACGGCGGCCGCGTGTGGAACGAAGTCGGAGCGATGAGCAGCGCACAGACCGACTGGACGAGTGTCGCGAGTCTGATCGCGCCCAACCAGGGCGACTACATCGCGATGTTTGCGAATGACGACGCCGTCACCGTCGCCTGGGCGGACGGCCGCGAGGGCGATCCCGACGTCGTCATGTCACGCCACGCGCTGGAGCGCGATCCGCTGCCGGTGCCGTTCCAGCCCGGAGCCGCGATCGAACGCGTGAGCCCGAACCCTTCGCGCGGAGAGCTGGCGGTGGAGTTCGCACTGCGCGGGAGTACGGCGGCGACGCTGGAGCTGGTCGATCTGCTCGGCCGGCGCGTGCATACACAGTCGCTCGGAGCGCCGGGACCGGGACGGCACACGGTACGGTTCAGTCCGGCGAGCGGAGTGAAGCCGGGCGTCTATTGGCTGCGGCTGGTCGAAGCGGGGAAGGCGTCAGCGCGGCGGGTGGCGATCATTCCGTAGGGGCGCGACGATTCACCCCACCCGCGCCCACGTCGAACGAAACCCCCGGATCCAGCGCAATCGCGTGCGGCTGCGACAACCCGCTGATCTGCGTCACGATCGTGCCTGCGGGTGAGACCACCACGACCCGCCCATCGCCCGGCACGGTCGCCCACACGTTGCCGGTCGAAAGATCCACCGCCAGCTCTCGCACTTCCGAGAACCCGGAGACGCGCCGCTCCACCGTTCCGTCGCGATTCATCGCCACGATCGTCCCGGCGATCGCGTCCGCGATCCACACGCGCCCGCGGCGCGTGTCGACGGCGATGCCGATCGGCCCGGAGAAGCCGCGCAGCGTGTCGAGCACGGCGCCGTTGGCGGTCACGCGCAGGACCGTGCCCGACTCGAACGAGGTGACCCATGCGATCCGCGTCAGCGAATCGATCGCGATGCGCGAGGGACGCGGCACGTTGGCCGTCCAGCGGGGAAGGCCGCTCGTGCTGAACTGCCGCACGGCGCGCGCAGAGTTGTCGCACACCCACACCGATTGATCGATCGGATCGATCGCGACCGCGAGCGGCAACTGCAGCGGGCCGACGGCGCGCGGCGTGCCAGGCTCGCCATCGATCTTGAACTGCGCGACTTCGCTCTGGCTCTCGTCGCACACCCACGCGGTGTGGCGTACGAGGTCGACCGCGATCGCGCCGGGGAGCGCAGGGTCGTTCACGATCAAGCGCTCGCCGTTGCCGGGATTGATGCGCACGACGATGCCCGAATAGGGATCGGACACCCACACCAGGCCTTGCGATGGATCGACGGCGACCGAGGTCGGATTGACGAAGAACGGATCGGACGACAGCACGCGACGTCCGTCCGCGGTAAGCCGCAGCAGCTCACCCGATCCATACGCGGTGACCCATGGCCGCAGCGGTCCGGGAATGCCGTAGTCCTCGGCGTAGGCGGGCGCGGGTCCGGCTTCGAACACGAACGACAGCCGGTACTCGTGACGCTTGCCGTTCAAGAGGCCGAAGTCGCCATAGCTGGTGCTGGTGGCGGGCAGCCGCTCGGCGAGCACGCGGAACAGCGAGTCGCCTTCAGCACGCCGCGCGAGTCGATAGCCGAGCTGCCCGGCATCGAGGCGCTGCCAGCGCAGAACGATATTCGAGTTCCCGGCGAGTGCTACGAATCCGGCCGGGCGTCCGCGCGTGCTCGGGTTGCCGGGGTCGAACGGATTCGCGCGATCGCGCCGGCTGCAGCCGGTCGCGACCAGCGCGAGGATCAGAAGCGCAGCGAGAGCGCGCATCGGGTCGGGCGCAGGTCCATCGCGAGCCGGTCGGAGGTGCCGCGGCGCAGGAACCGCATCCAGACGCCGGTGGCGAACAGCACCTCGCCGCCGATCAGGGCCGTGGTCGAGAGCTGATCGTAATGGTGGGCGCGATCGTAGTACTCGGTGATCGCATCGGGATCGGTCTCGACCAGGTAGCGATCGTACGCTTCATCGCCGCGGTCCTTGAGCATGAACGATCCCGTGGCGAGCCCCACACCCGCGAGCATCGTGACGTACGCCCATCGATGCGTGTTTCCCGTGGCGCGGGGGACGATCACTTCCGGAAACGGCTCGGCCGCCTGCGCGAGTGCGGAGGCGGCCGGTGTCACGACGTGCGCGAGGATCAATGCTGCGAGCATCGCGGCCGCGCCGCGGGTCATGCTGGAATCCTCAGGCCGTCTGCTTCTGGGCGAACTTCGCGAGGCGCGCCTTGTGACGATCGGCGGTGCCGCGCTTGATGATGCCCTTGGCGACCGTGCGATCGAGGACCGAAGCGGCGGACTGATAGGCCGACACGGCATCGGTCCTGGTGGTGGCGTGGCGCACGGCCTTGATCGCGGCGCGCATGCGTGAGCGCGCGGCAATATTGCGTTGGCGAGCCTTCTCGTTCGTGATGACCCGCTTGGCCGCGGACTTGTGATGCGGCATGAAAATCCTCCGTGGGAAACAGGAAATAAAACCGGCGAGGAATATAGGCGGCGGGACCGGGCCGGGTCAAGCTTTTCGGGCCCCAATTTCGCGGCCCGGCACCGTTTGCCGGGGTCCCGAGCCGGGGTGTAGTGTCGTTGCTTCCCGCTCTGTAAGTGGGGGGTTCGGAGTGTCCGTGAGCGAACTGAGCCAAAAAGTCCAGAATCTTCCCGCGGTTCCCGGGGTTTATCTGTTCAAGGACGGGTCGGGGAAGGTGCTGTACGTCGGCAAGGCCAAGAGCCTGATCCACCGGGTGCGGAACTACCTCGCGCCCGACCTCGCGGATCCGCGCCTGCGGGAGCTGATGACCCGCGCCACCGACCTCGACACGGTCCTCACCGACACCGAAGTCGAAGCGCTGCTGCTCGAAGCGACCTTCATCCGCCAGTACCAGCCGCACTACAACATCCGGCTCACCGACGACAAAAGCTACCCGTACGTGAAGATCAGCGTGCAGGAGGAGTTCCCGCGGCTCTCGATCGTGCGCCTGGTGCGCGACGACGGCGCGCGCTATCTCGGGCCGTTCACCGACGTGAAGCGGCTGCGCCGCACGCTGCGCGAGTTGCGGCGGATCTTCCCGGTGCGCACGTGCCGCAACTTCGAGGACTACCGCCGCTCGAACCGGCCGTGCCTCTACTTCCACATCAAGCGCTGCGCCGGTCCGTGCACGACGCGCTCGCGCACGACGCCCGCCGAATACCGCGCGCTGGTCGACCAGCTGATCCTGTTCCTCACCGGCCGCGACGACGCGCTCGTGCATCGGTTGCGCGCGGAGATGGAGCAGGCGTCGGAGGCGCGCCGCTTCGAGACCGCAGCGCAGCGCCGCGATCAGCTCCAGCTGCTCGAGTCCGCGCGGCGTCCGCAGAACGTGGTCGGGCAGGGCGGACGCGACACCGACGTGCTCGGCGTGGCGCGACTCGGCCGCCGCGCGGCGGTCACGGCGATCGTGCTGCGCGGCGGACGTGTGGTGGGTAAGGAGACGCGCATCCTGAACCAGGCCGAGGGACTCGACGACGCGGCGGTGCTGGGTTCGTTTCTCGCGCAGCACTACCTCGCGCGCCGCGAGCTGCCGAAGCGGCTGGTGGTCGCCGGGCCCCCGGTCGATTGCGACGTGACGCTCGCTGCACTCAGCCAGCAGGCCGGGCATCGCGTGGCGCTGCTCGTGGCGCAGCGCGGACGCGGGCTCAAGATGGTGCGCGGCGCCGAGCGCAACGCGGCGGTGGCACTCGAGGATCTCGAAGCGCGCGGCGCGGGACGGCGCGCGCGGTTCTCGCCGGAGGTGCTCGAGCTGCAGCGGTTGCTCGGATTGGAGCGCCCGCCGTATCGGCTCGTGTGCTTCGACATTTCGAACTTCGGTTCCGAGGGCGCGGTCGCGGCGATCGTCGCGAGCGAGAACGGCATCGCGCGAAAAGGGTTGTATCGGCGCATGCGGTTGCACCACCCGGGTCCCGACGACTTCGCGATGATCGAGGAGGCCGTCGAGCGCTACTGGACGCGCGTCGAGTCGGGCGAGATGCCGCGGCCCGATCTGGTGGTGGTCGATGGCGGGCCCGGGCAGGTGAGTGCCGCGCGCTCGGCGCTCGATCGCGCGGCCACGACGCCCGTGCCGCTGATCGGACTCGCGAAGCGCGAGGAGACGATCGTGCGCGAGCGCGGCCCCGATCTGCATCTGCCGCGCCGCAGCGCGGGCCTGCGCGCGCTGCAGCGGCTGCGTGACGAGGCGCACCGTTTCGGACTCACGTATCACCGCGGGCTGCGCCGGCGCGCGCGCATCGCGAGCGAACTGGATCAGGTGCCGGGTGTCGGTCCCGCGCGGCGTGCCACGCTTCTCAAGGAGTTCGGTTCGGTCTCCGCACTGCGCGCCGCGAGCGCCGAGGAGATCGCCCGCCGCGCGCGGGTTCCGCTGGCCCTCGCGATCCGAGTGGCCGATGCGCTGTCCGGCGAACGCCGGGCGGAGGGCGCATGAGATCGTCGGCCGCGATCGCATCGATGCCGAACGTGCCCGTACTCGACGCCCGCATGAGCGCCGGCATCCGCGAATACCTCGACAGTCTCTCGCGTGCGCGGCGGCTCAGCGACAACACGCTCGCCTCCTATGGCCACGACCTCGACGACTACGCGAAGTTCGCCGCCCAGCATCGTCTCGGCTCGTGGCGCGATGCGACGCCGACGTTCCTCGATGCGTATTTCGCGCGGCTCCACCAGCGCGGGCTCGCAGCGAGCACGATGAGCCGGCGCCGCTCGACGCTGCGGGGATTTCACGAGTGGCTCGTCCATCGCGGCACCTGCGGCAACGATCCGCTGATGGAGCTGGCCGCACCGCGCCGCGATCGCGCGCTTCCGCATGTGCTCGCCATCGAAGACATCGAGCTTCTGATCGCGCAGACGGAAGGCGCAGAGCCGCTCGCGATGCGCGACCGCGCGCTGCTCGAACTTGCGTACGCGAGCGGCCTGCGCGTCTCGGAGCTGGTCGGAGTGCAGCGGCCCCAGCTCGATCTCAACGGCCGGACCGTGACCGTGACGGGCAAGGGCAACAAGGAGCGCTCGGTTCCGTTCGGTGGGGCAGCGGCAGCGGCGCTCGCGGACTATCTCGAGCACGCACGTCCGCAGCTCGCGGCTTCCGCGCGCGGCGAGGCCGTGTTCCTGAACGCGCGCGGCGGCGCGCTCACCCGCATGGGTTTCTGGAAGATCCTGCGCGGCCACGCGCGTGCGGCGGGCATCGATGCCCGCGTGCACCCGCATGCATTGCGGCATTCGTTCGCGACTCATCTTCTGCAGGGTGGTGCCGATCTGCGCGTGGTCCAGGAACTTCTGGGGCACGCCTCCGTCACCACGACCGTGATCTACACCCACCTCGACCGGGCATATCTCAAGG
The DNA here is from genome assembly GCA_031364845.1 of Candidatus Eiseniibacteriota bacterium. Taxonomy (GTDB): domain Bacteria; phylum Eisenbacteria; class RBG-16-71-46; order RBG-16-71-46; family RBG-16-71-46; genus JANLWX01. The sequence continues at coordinate 2,973 of JANLWX010000063.1, read as the reverse complement.
AAGTCCATCGCACGTTCCATCCGCGGCCATGATCGGGGCCACGGGTGCGGGCGGCGGGACAGGAGGAAGTCGGATGATGCTTCGCCGCATTGCCATCGTCGTCGTGACCGGAGTTCTCATGTCGTGGTCCGCGATCGCCACCGCAGCTCCCAACATCGTGCTGCCGCGGCCGGGCCAGATCGGCATCGGGATTCAGGGTCAGTACGGCATGCTCGCCAAGTCGGGAGATCTCGGGGATCTGTTCTCGCAGGGACCGGGTCTCGGTGTGCGGCTGCGCTACCGGCTGCGCTACGAGCGCGCGATCGGACTGTCGTTCGAGGGCCACAAGTTCGAAAGCCGGGTGGTCGGCGTTCAGGGCGACACCACGATCAAGGAACTCACGCTGATCATGTCGGGGATCGAGATCTATCAGTTGTTCGGAACGCGCGACCGCACGACGCGCATGGTGAACGTCGGCGTGGGGCTGGCGCAGGCGTCGGCCGAGTTGAACAGCGACGAGACGATCTTTCCCGATGACGGTCTCTACGTGAGCGCGGGCGCCGGGCTCGAACGTTTCTTCTATCGAAGCTGGGCCTGGGATCTCAGCGCGCGCTACTACGCGATCTTCCAGCACGGAAAGACCAACCACGACTTTCAGGGCCAGCTGGGCCTGATCTTCTACGCGAGCTATTGATGCCGGGTCCCCTCTCCATCTCGTTCGAAGGCGCGGCGCGCACCGTCACCGGTTCGCGCCACCGCATTCGATATGGCGAGCAGCAATTCCTGTTCGATTGCGGCGTCTATCAGGGACACCGCGATGAAGCCGACCGCATTAACCGCACGTTCAAGTTCGAGCCGGGAGAGATCGACGCCGTCGTGCTGTCGCACGCGCACCTCGATCACGCGGGCAATCTACCGACGCTGGTCGCGCGCGGATTCGCGGGCCGCATCCACGCGACCAGTGCCACCGAGGATCTGTGCCGTCCGATGCTGTCGGACAGCGCGTTCCTGATGCAGCGCGACGTCGAGCACGTGAACCGTCACTCGCCGCGCCGCGAAGGCCGCAAGCCGCTCTACACGCCGGCCGATGTCGTGCGCACGCTCGAGCGTTTCGCGCTGCACGGCTATCGCGAGCCGTGGGAGCTGTTCCCCGGCGTGAGCGTGGAGTTCTGGGACGCGGGCCACATTCTGGGATCGGCGCTGACCACGTTCGAATTCAAGGACGGCAGCCGCACGTTCCGGCTCGGCATGAGCGGCGATCTCGGGCGCGCGAACAAGCCGATCCTGCGCGATCCCGAAGTCCATCCCGGTGTCGATGCGCTGGTGCTCGAGAGCACCTACGGCGATCGCGTGCATACGCCGGACGACGAGACGCTGGCTGCGCTGGCCGACGCGCTGCGCCGCACGCTCGAGCGCGGCGGCCGCGTGCTGGTGCCGTCGTTTGCGGTGGGCCGCGCGCAGGAGCTGGTTGCGAAGATCCACGCACTGATGGAGACGAACCAGGTGCCCGCGGTGCCGATCTTCGTCGACAGCCCGCTCGCGAAGCAGGCGACCGAAGTCTTCAAGCGCCATCCCGAGTGCTACGACGAGGAAACGCGGCGCATGTTCGAGGAACGCGACGGCGCGCCGTTCGGATTCGCGCGCGTCCACTACGTCGCGTCGGCCGACGAATCGCGGAACCTGAACGAACGCCGCGCGCCGTGCGTGATCATCGCCGCGTCGGGCATGTGCGAAGGCGGTCGCATCCTGCACCACCTCCTGCACGGGCTCGGCGACTCCAAGAACACCGTGCTGTTCGTGGGCTACCAGGCCGAAGGGACGCTCGGTCGCAAGATTCGCGACGGGGCGCAGATGGTGAGCGTGTTCGGTGAGCCGGTGCGCCGGCGGGCGGAAGTGGTGGCGCTCGACGGATTCAGCGCGCATGCCGATCAGACCGAACTGGTCGCCTGGGTGGCGGCGCTCAAGCCGGCGCCGAAGCAGATCTTCCTGGTTCACGGAGAACTGGAAGCGGCGGGTGTGCTCGCCGAGAAGCTCGAAGAGAAGATCGGAGCCGAGGTGCACATCCCCGCCAAGGGAGAGAAGTGGGATCTGTGGAAGTGATCGAGACGGGCGGAACGTGATGACCGAAGTCATCGAGAACCGGTATCAAGTCGGCCAGCGGCTGCGTCATCCGCAGTTCGGAGAAGGCCTGATCGTCGAAGTCCACACCGACCGCGGGCGCGAAATGCTCGAGGTGGTGTTCGACGGCGAACTGCGCCGCCTGTCGGCGCAGCGCGACTGGGAAGTCGTCTCACCCGACGCGCCGGCGGCCGATCGCGCGATCGCCGAGTCGTCGTCGCGCGTGTGGCATGCGCAGAGCGACAAGCTGCTCGAGATGTGGCAGCGCGGAACACCGGCGCCCGCCGGTCGCTTCGAGCTGCGCGCCGAAGCCGAGCGCTGGGCCGGCTGGGCCGGCAGCGAACGGCTCGTGTCGCTCGATTCGCTGCGCGGCGTCGAGCGGTTCCCACACCAGATCAAGGTCTGCCACAAGGTCATGCGCGACCTCAATGGCCGCGCGATTCTCGCGGACGAAGTCGGACTCGGCAAGACGATCGAGGCCGGCATCGTGCTCAAGGAGTACCTGCTGCGCGGTGCGGCGCGCACCGTGCTGGTGCTGGTGCCCGCTTCGCTATGCGAGCAGTGGCGCGCGGAGCTGTGGGAGAAGTTCGAGCTCGACTTCGTGGTCTCGCGCGGACCGGCCGGTCAGTGGGGCCGGCATCCGCTCGTGATCTCGTCGCTCGAGACCGCGCGGCATGAGCGGCACCGCCGCCGCGTGCGCGGTGCCAACTACGATCTCGTGATCGTCGATGAGGAGCACCGGCTGCGCAATCACCTCACGCTCGGATGGAAGTTCATCAACGAACTGAATCCGGGCTACCTGCTGCTGCTGACCGCGACGCCGGTCCACAACGACATGCGCGAGTTGTACAACCTCGCCACGCTCGTGCGGCCGGG
>JANLWX010000057.1:0-1924 GCA_031364845.1 Candidatus Eiseniibacteriota bacterium | reverse complement strand
CGACGTTGGTCCACGGCAGCGTTCGGTCGGCGAGCAGATAGCCGTCGAGATCGCGGCTGCCGCGGCCGCGCCAGATGCCGTAGACGGTGATGAACACGAGCGAGCCGCCGAGCAGCAGCCAGTCGAGCATCCCCATCAGCGCGGAGTCCTTCGCGCGCGCGCGGGCGCGCGGAGCCCACGGCCGCGTCGCAGCATGCTCATGCGAACGCCTTGGAAAACCACGCGAGCAGCACGATGATCGCGATCAACACCCCGATCACGAGCGCGTACAGATGGCGCCACGAGCTCAGGAACGGCGGCGGCGCGTCGTCCGCCGAGTGGCCGCCGCGCGGCGCGCCGCTCACCGGCCGGCGCTCACCAGATTCGCGAACAGGCGGTAGGCCCCGGGCACGCCCGCCGGCAATTGGCGGAACCAGGCATAGCCGGTGTACACGAACACGCCCTTGCCATGGCGCGCATAGAGCAGCCCGCCATCGCGCGCGGGCTCACCCGGATCGTTCGCCGACAGCACTGCCTGATAGCGCGGGTCGTAGGGATTCGCGAAGTAGAGTCCGCGCTCCTGCACCCAGCCCTCGAAGTCGGCCGGCGCGATCGTGTTCGGGCGCGAGAGCAGCGGATGCTTCGCAGTCACGAACCGCACCGGTGCCTCTTCCACCGTCACGCGGTCGCGCGAGATCGTGAGCGGGAACGGGCCCAGTTTGTCGAGCGAAGCGTCCGCGGTCTGGTACTGGGTGACCAGCGTCCCTCCCGCGTTCACGAACTCCATGAGTCGCGGCTGAAGCATGCGCAGGCGCGGGCGCGTGTTGTAGGCCCGCACGCCGATCACGATCGCATCGAAACGTTCGAGGTTCTCCGACTCGAGTTCGTCGTCGCTCAGCAGCGTGACGCGGCAGCCGAGTTGCGTGAGCGCATCGGGACCCTGATCGCCCGAGCCCATCACGTATCCGACATCGGCGGCGAGCACCGCGATGTCGGCGCGCACCAGCTTCGCTTCGGCGCGCGGGAACAGCGTCTGGATCGGAATGTGGCCGTAGTCGATGCGCACGAGCTTGCGGTCGTACGAGCGGCCGGCGGCCTCGAAGGTCGCGAGCAGCGCGGGCGCCGCACCAGTCACGGCCTGCGCGGGCGGGGTCACGGTAAACGTGACGGTGCGCTCGGCGTTCGCTCCGAGTGTCACCGGAAACGCCCCCGGTGCCGCACGCCAGCCCGCGGGCAGCGCCAGCTTCACGTCACCCGACATTTCCGAACCCGCGCTCTGCACGGTCACGCGCACCGGGCGCGGATCGCGGGTCGGGAACACGTACGCGCCATGATCGAGCTTGAGCGTCACCGGCGGAACCACTTCGAACGGGCGATAGCGCTCGCCCGCGACCGGATCGGTCCAGCGATAGACGACCGGACGCTCGTATTCGAGCCGCTCCTCGCCCGCGCGGATCACGAAGCGCGCGGCGAGTGCGGGCGGATTCTCGGCGCGGCCGATCAGCGGCAGCTCGCGCACATCGAAACGTCCCTTGCTCGCGGGATGCCGCAGCCAGTAGGGCTGCGAGTACTCGAAGTCGCGCGGCAGGTTCACGAGCGCCTCCGCGGCCAGCGAGCGGTTGGTCGCGAGCACCTTGTCGCGCGCGTCTTCCCGCGCGGAACGCGCGGAGTCGGCGGGCGGAACCGCGAGCGTGACGTGCGCGCCGTTCGGCATTTCGATGCGCTCCAGTGTGAGCGCAAAGTTCGAGCGGTTGAGCACGCCGAGGCTCACCTTGACGGTCGCCCCGGGCGAAGCGGCCGGCCGCTCGGCGATCGCTTCGAGCCACAGCCCCGCGCACGAGCGGATCACTTCGGCGATCTCGCGGCGCTTGAGCGCAATCCACGGATCGTTGTCGGTCGCCGCGAGTTTCCCGATCGCGGCATGAGCCTCGAGCAGTATCGGAAT
>JANLWX010000004.1:0-11091 GCA_031364845.1 Candidatus Eiseniibacteriota bacterium | reverse complement strand
GCGCCCGCGGACCTTGGCGCGCGCGCGCGGCGGCAGATCGAAGCGCGGGGATTGATCGCCCCACAGATGCGAGACGACCGGATTGCCCGACAGCGCCTGGAACGTGAGCGGTGTCACGAACTCGGCCGCGGCCTCGGTCATAACCACGACGACGTGCGCGTCACGCTGGCGAAACCAGCGCACCAATTCGCACGCCTTGTAGGCCGCGATGCCGCCCGACACTCCGACCACGACGACCGTGCCTGCGAGCGCGCCGGAAGTCGTGGCGTCGGCGCTCACATGCGCGACGTTCTCGACGCCGGCGCTCGCGCCGCGACGGGCTTTCGCCTTGCGGGAGCTACTCCGCGTTCTCGTCGTAGCCGTACGGCACCTCGTGGCGGATCGTGCGCTCGAGGGCGAGTGCGGTGACCTTGCCCTTCGGCGTTTCGCCCGTGCGACGCGACCACTCGTTGAGGCGGCGCGCTTCGCGGGCCGCGATGACCGCCAATTCGTACTTACTGTCACCCGGAGGCGTGATCAAGGATGCAAGCTTCGTCATTCCATACACTCCATCGTCGGTGTTCAGGGACGTCCGGGATGCGCGCGCAACCGACGCACTCGCGCGCGCTCCGCATCGACGATCGCGACCAGCCGCTCGGCCGCATGATCGAGATCGTCGTTCACCACCACGTACTGATAGTCACGATACTGCTCGAGTTCACCCGGCGCGTTCCCGAGGCGAACCTCGAGCGCTTCCGGTGTTTCGGTGTTGCGGCCGCGCAAGCGCTCGCGCAGCGCATCGATCGAAGGCGGGTAGATGAACACCGACACCGCATCCGGCCGCGCCGCGCGCACGCTCGCTCCGCCCTGCACATCGACATCCAGCACCACCACCCGGCCCGCGCGCACGCCTTCGTCGACCGGCCCGGCCGGAGTGCCGTAGAGATGACCGTGCACTTCGGCCGACTCGAGAAACAATCCCTGCGCGCGGCGCTGCTCGAATTCTTCGCGGCTCACGAACTCGTATTCGACCCCGTGCGTTTCGTGCGGCCGTCGCGGCCGCGTCGTGGACGAGATCGAAAAGATACATTCGGGCCGGATCTTCACCAGCCGCTCGACCAGCGTGCCCTTGCCCGCGCCCGAAGGACCCGACACCACGAACAGGAACCCGCCCGGCTCGAAGTGGAACGTCGCGTTCGGATCGTAGGCCCGGGCCGCCCCGTGAGGATTCACGTCGGGCGGCATGATGTCACTCGACATTCTGCACCTGCTCGCGCAGGCGCTCGATCTCTTCCTTCATCACGATCACTGCGCGGGTGATCGCCACGTCGTTCGACTTCGCACCGATCGTGTTGCCCTCGCGATTCATCTCCTGCAGCAAGAAGTTCAGCTTGCGCCCGGCGAGTTCGGTGCCTTCGATCAGCGAGCGGAACTGGTCGATGTGGGCCGCGAGCCGCACGCACTCCTCGGTGCAGTCGAGCCGGTCCACCATCATCGCGACTTCCTGCGCAATGCGGATCGGATCCATCTCGACGTCTCCGAGCAGCGCTTTGACGCGCGCGGTCAGACGCTCCTTCGCTTCGAGCGGGCGATACGGCGCGCGCTCGCTGACCAGATCAAGTTGCGTGCGCAGAATCGTGAGACGGTGTTCGAGATCATCGGCGAGCGAACGCCCTTCGCGGGACTTCATCGCCTCCATGTTCTCGCACGCCTGGGTCACGACCAGCTTCACCAGACTCCACGTCTGCTCGTCGGACAACGCCGTGTGCTCCCACACGAACACATCCGGAAGTTGCGCAAGCGTGCGCATGTCGAGTCCGCTGTCGAGCTTGTAGCGGCTGCGCAGTTGCTCGAGCAGCGCGACATAGCGATCGGCGACCGGCTCGTTGACCTTGAGCACCTCGCCCTCGTCCCCCGCTCCGCTCCAGGTGATCGTGAGGTTGAACTTGCCGCGCGAGTAGCGCTCGCCGATCAACTGGCGGATCTGGTCCTCGAAGGCGCTCACGAGCTTGGGGGCCCGCATCGACACGTCGCAGTAGCGGTGGTTGACCGACCGGATCTCGGCCGTGAGACGCTGGCCATCACGCTCGAGTTCGGCCGAACCGAACCCCGTCATGCTGCGGATCATGCTGGCGGACTCCTCCGGTGCAGACCATGAATCACGACGCGGCCTGCGGCTGCCTTAAGAAGGAAGGCGGCGGGAGACCGCGAAATCGGGTGTCGGAACCGGCGAAGGTAGGTTACGGGCGGGTGCTGCGTCAAAGCGGACGGTGGCGGTTTGCCGAACGCGGGAAGGATGTGGACGCCCCACTTCGAGTGGCGTAGCGTGGGGCCGGTCGTCGAGGCCGTGTCACCACCTCATGGAGGGTTCGGCAATGGCAGCCCGCAAGTCCAAGAAGGCGAGCGCTGGGAAAGCAACAACGTCCGGCCGAGGGAGAAAAACGCGTACGCGATACTCCGATGCGGAGCGGCAGAACATACTCGAGACCGCCGAGCGCGAAGGGCTCACCGCCGCGAAGGTCAAGGAGCGCTTCGGCGTGACGCCCGTGACTTACTATTCGTGGCGCAAGAAGGGCGCCGCCGGCAAGCGCGGAAAGAAAGGTGGCCGGGCCGTGGTCGCCGCAGCCGCTGTCGGCAAGGCGGTCGGCGGCGCGATGAACATCGCCGATACGATTCGCGACGAGATCCGCTCGCACATTCGCAGGCTCTTGCCGGGGATCCTGGCGAGCGAGTTGGGTGGCGGAGAACCCGACGGGCGGCGCGGAAAGAAGAAGTAGCCGACTCTCCCGACGCAACGAAAATCGATGAAGCATCGGCGCGATCGTGACGTGAACGATCGCGCCGATGCGTTATGCCTCGTCCTTCTTCTTGAACAACCCGTCGAGCCCTTTGCGCGCGTCCGCCGCTTTGTCGCGCGGCTTCTCGCCTCCGCCGAACAAGCCATCGAGCTTCTCACGGGCGGTTCGTGTGTCCGCGGGCTTGGACGTGCCGCCGAACAGGGCGTCGAGTTTGTCGCGCGCATTGGCCGCACGAACTTCGTTCGATTTCGCCGCGACGAACGCCGCGCGATTGAAGTAGAAGAACTCGCAGAAGTTCCGGCGCGACTTGTCCTCGACCGGGTCTGCCATCGGCTCGGTGCACGCGTTGTTGTAGGCGACGTCGTAGTGACGGCAATTGCGGCACGCGCGCAGATCACGCCGGCACGATTCGCATTCGGCATCGCGCGGGATCGGCTCGGCGAACGTCACCGGGGCGCCGCAGTGCTGGCACTGGAGGGTCGGCATGGGAGCGGCTTACCTCAAGATCACCGCGCGCCGGTGCAGAGTCCGACCTCCGAACTCGAGCCGCACGAGATAGACACCCGGGGCAAGGCGCCGCTCTCCGAATGCCACGACGTGATTGCCCGCGGCCAGATCGAGTCGCCGGCCGACGCCCACCGATCGTCCGGCGATGTCGAGCACGTCGATGCGAGCCGTGCCCGCCGACGGAATCGAGAACGCGACTGCGACCGGACCCGTTGAGGGATTCGGTGTGAGTCCCGCCAGCGCGAGCTGTGATAAGACCGGCATCTCAACCCAGACTTCGCCGGCAACGACTTCGCGGCCGCCGGAGTTCCAGGTCAGCCGATAGCCGTATTGCGCGCCGGCCTCGACATCGAGGTCTTCGACGACGGCATAGCCTTCGCCATCGGGCACGATGTTGCGGAACGCTGTCCAGGGAGTCGTGAGCGTACGCCGCTGCGCGACGACCGAACCTTCGCCGCTCACATGCCACCGAAGCCGGATCCCATGATCGTTCGCTTCAGCGGTGACGACCGCCGCAAGCGTCGGCGTGACTGCGAAGGTGACTTCGTGATCGCACACGTTCGCGTTGCCGGTCGCACCGCTCAACTCGACCGACATATGGAGTTGGACCTTGCCCGCCGCCGCCGTGTCGGGCAGCGGAACGCTCACCGTCAACGTTTCGGGCGTGCCGCCTTCGACGTTCTCGATCCCGCGCAGCGGGAATCCCGGCCACGCGCGATCGGCGCTCAACGTCCACGCGACGGCACGCGTGCCGCTCAACGGATGCGCGAGCACATAGGGCAGGCTCAACGTGTCCTGCTGCTCGCCAGACGGCGTCGCGCAATCGACCGACGGCTTCACCGGATCGCCCCACGTCAGGGACCACGTGTTGCTCTCGGAATTGGGTACGGCGCTGAACTGGCCCGTGATCAGCATGCGATCGCGATGCGAATCATAGATGGCGGCATGCATCGCGCGACGGACGGGGCGTGGGGCGACCAGGTCGAAGGCGCGCCATGCGAGCGTCGACAGTGACAACTCGGTCGTCGCAGCGGGCCGGCCGGAACTGTAGTCTCCGTCCATCAGCACCACGCGATGACGGATCGGATCGTAGATCGCCGACATCCCCCAACTCCCACGATGCGAAAGCCCGCTCGTCGGCAGCGGATTCCATTGCGGGTTGTCGCCGAGCGTCAACTCCCACGTATTCAGCGGCCCGTCCCAGTCGTTGGGTATCGCGTTGAAGACGATCGCGCGATCCCCGACCGGATCGTAGACCGCCGCAATGCCGCGCTCGTAAGGAAACGCGCCCGTGGGATTGAGCGGCGTCCATGGCGGCGTCCATACCGGCGTCCCCGACAACGGCAGTGCCCAGACATCGTGGCGATCGAGGTATCCGCCGATCACGATCATGCGATCACGACGTGAGTCGTAGATCGCCGCGTGCTCCATGCGGGTCGCCGGCCGCTGACCGGGAGGATCGATCGGCGTCCACGTGGGCGTACCGAAGAGTGAGAGCGCCCAGGTGTCGTCCTTGAAGTTCGAGCCCGGAAGCTCGTCCCAGCCACCGAAGATGATCATCCGCTCGCGCACCGGATCGTGGATGGCGCTGTAACGAACGCGCGGCGCGGGCAGTGAATCCCTCAGCACACTGAGCGTCGACCAGCGCGGCGTTCCCGTTAGCGGCAGAATGCGCGTGCTGTTGCGCACGGTTCCATCGGTGCCCCCGAACAGCACCATGCGCTGGTTGAGAGGATCGTAGACCCCCGAATGCATGCCGCGATCCCACGGCGTGCCGAGATCCGGAAGCTCGGTCCACGCCGGCGTGTCGGTCAGGCTGAGCGCCCACACGTCGTTCTCGCGGTTGGGATCGGTGCCGCCGAATACGAGCATACGATCGCGCGTCGGGTCGTAAGTCGCGGCATGCCGGAATCGCGAAGTCGGACGCGTGCCGGCAGGCTCGAGCTTCGTCCACCGCAGGCTGTCGAGGCTCAGCGACCATGCGTCGTTCGACAGATTCGATTCGCCATCATCACCGCCGAACACGATCATGCGTCCGGGTGTCGGATCGTAGACCGCCACCGCTTCGGTCGTGAGCGGCGGCGAAGCGCCGAGCGTCGTCAACTGGGTCCACGCGGGAACGCCCGAGAAGTTGAGCGCCCAGACATCGTTGCGCGTCAGCAGGTCGGATCCGCCAAAGACGATCATGCGGTCGCCCACCGGATCGAAAATGGCGACGTGACCGTAGCGCGCTGAAGGACCCGAGCCCGGAGGCAGAACCTCGCTCCACGCGGGCGTCCCCGACAGCGAGAGCGCGCGGACATCCTCGAATCGCTGGAAGTCGGCGACGCCGCCGAACACGACGACGCGATCGCGAATCGAGTCGTACACCATCGTGTGATCGGTGCGTCCGAGTGGTGCTGTGCCGGTGGTGGTGAGCTGACTCCAAGCCTCTGACCCATCGAGCGGCAGCGCGTTCACGGTGTTTTCGTAATCGACTCCTTCACCATCGTCGCCGCCGAACACGATCATGCGATCGCGGACCGGATCGTAGACGGAAGTATGTCCGTCGCGGGGCGTCGGACGAGCGCCGGTGGTGTGAATCTCGGTCCATGTGGGACTCGCGCCCACGGTCAACGTCCAGCAATCGCCCCGCCGCGAGGCGCCCCCGAACAGAATGATGCCATCGAGCCCGGGGTCGTAGATGATGCTCGCGCTGTGGCGGACCGCCGGCGGGCCGATGGATGCCCACGTGCCGTCGGAAGGAACTCCGGCGCGGGCCGGCGCGAGCGCGAGGCACATGAGCACCGACGCCAGTGCGGCGATGACAGAACCGGACGAACGCACGATCCGCGGAGGAAGCTCGAGCGGCAGCATGTGTGAGTCTCCGATCTCCATAGAGCTATAACGCGACGGCGATCCTTCGAACCTGTGTCCCGTCCGGAGCGACAAATTGGACGAAGTATACTCCCGGCGCCGGCTTGCGACCTGCCGATCCATCACGCGCCGACCCGGCTCGAGCGCGTTCGCACCCGCCACAGCGTCGCCGCAAGCAGCATCGACACGACGCTGGAAATTACCCAGATCGCCACGGGCAATGAGAAGTCGACGTGTTTGGTTCCATCCGGCAGCGTCGTGGTGTTCGACTTGATCAGCACGCCCGAGACCTTCTCCTGGATCGTCGCGCCGATGTAGCTGATGAATCCGATGAACCCCATCGCCATGCCGGTGGCGCGCCTGGACGAGAGATCCACCGCGAACAAGCCTCCGAGCACCGCAAGGATTCCGGACAGCGCGAATCCGTAGACGAACAGGGACACGATCAACAGCGGTGTCGAACGCGGGCCGTAGAACATCAGCACGAGGGCGAGAATCTCGACCACTCCGAACAGCAGGGTCGCGGGCGGGCGGCGGCCTTTGAACCACACGTCGCTGACCCAGCCGTACGCCAGCGAGCCCGCGAAGCCCGAGACCGAGTTGATACCGATCATGAGACTGGCCCCGACCAGCGTGAACCCGTGGGTCTCCTGCAGGTAGTAGACGCCCCAGCTCTTGATGCCGAAGCGTGTGACAAACATGAACGCACTGGCGAGCGCACAGATCCACACGGCGGGATTCCTCAGGACTTCGAGCTGGGCCCCGAGCGTCGAACCTCCCTCCTCCTCGTGCGGCTCGCCCTTCCACGCGTTGACCTCGGGCAGCCCGTAGGCGCGCGGGCGGTCTTTTAGAACAACCGCCGCCACGAGCGCCACGATCGCGCACGCGATGCCGGGACCAATGAAGCCGGCGCGCCAGCCGGCGTGCGAGATAAGCGCCGCGGTGCCGACGAGCGTGAGCAGCTCGCCCGCAGAGTGAGCGCCGCTCCAGAATCCATACACACGCCCATACTCGCGGCCCGAGAACCACTGCGTCAGGCCGCGCACGCTGGCGCCGGCGCCGGCGCCCTGGACATAGCCGTTCAGCAGCCACAGCGTGCACGCGACGGCGAATCCGGTATTCGACCCCATCGCGAGGTTCACCATCGCCGACAGGAACAACCCGAGCGGCAGGAAACGCGCGACGTTCACGCGATCGGCGATCCAGCCGTTGACGAGCTTCCCGACGGCGTACGCCGCCGTCATCATCGCGCCGATCGTGCCGAGCTGGTCGGCATCGAAGACGCCGGCGCCGATCATCGGCTTCTTCGCGACGTCGAGCACGGCGCGCGTGAGGTAATAGCAGGAGTAGGTCGCGGTCACGCCGATCAGCATGACCATGCGGCCTGCGCGATAGGCCGCGGCTTGGCGCTCGCCGGTGAGCAGCGGCGCGTCGGGAAGCGGGCGGAGGAAGCGAATCACGATGCTCGGTCCTTGCTTCGTGACGTCATGGCGTCACCGGGGACCGAGGCAGGACCGCGCGACTCGAGCGTCAGCTCAATCCGTAGCGGCGGATCTTGTTGAGCAGTGTCGTGCGCGGAATACCGAGCGCCCGGGCGGCCTCGGTGCGAGAACCCGCGACGTGCTTGAGCATCGCGGCGATCTTCTCGCGCTCGCTGTGCGCGAGTTCTTCGAGCAGCGTCGAAGGTGCGGTCGCCGGCTTGAGCGCGAGGTCGGACACCGTGACGACATGGTCGCCCGGCGAGAGGATGACGACCCGCTTCATCACCGCCTTCAGTTCACGCACGTTCCCCGGCCAGCGGTGGGCACGCAGCGCATCGACCGCTTCCTCACTCAGCGCCACATCCTTGCCTTGCTCGACGCACGCCGATTCGAGGAAGTGATGCGCCAGAAGCTCGATGTCGTCGCCACGCTGCCGCAGCGGCGGAAGGACCACGACCGCATGCGCGAGACGATAGTAGAGATCCTGACGGAACCCATCGCCCGCTTCGAGTTCGGCGGCTCCGCGATTAGTCGCCGCGACGATGCGCGTGTCGATGCGCAGATTGCGGGTGGCGCCGACGCGGCGCATCTCACCCGTCTCGAGGAACCTCAGCAACCGTGACTGCAACTCGATCGACATCTCGCCGATCTCATCGAGGAACGCCGTACCGCCAGCACAGACTTCGAGCAACCCCGCCTTGTCGCGCGCCGCACCCGTGAAAGCGCCCTGCGCGTGACCGAACAGCTCGCTCTCGATGACTTCGCGAGGCAGCGAGCTGCAATTGATCGGCAGATACGTTCCGGTGCGCCCCGACAGATTATGTACAGCCGTCGCCACCAACTCCTTGCCCGTTCCGGATTCGCCGAGAACGAGCAGCGGCGACGATGTCTTAGACAACTTCGACACGTCATCCAGCATTCGAAGGAGCGCCTTGTTCGCCGTCAGCATGCCGAATGTGTCGAAGGCCCACTGCGACTTGCGCTCGAGTTCGGATGATCCACGCGGGCGCCGACGCGGCGTGGCTTTCTCGCGAGCGACTTTCGCAGCCGGCCTCGTTGGACGACCACTGGCCGTCGCGATGCGCGCTTCTGCTTCGGCGAGCTTGCCCTGAGCGCCCATTCGATCGAAGTGATCGCGAGCCGCCTGATACGCCTCGAGCCCGGCCGCCATGTCGGCGTACTCGCCCGCATGCGAGCCGCGCAGCCAGTCGCCGTACGCCATCCACAGCTTGCCCCATTCGTAGGGCGTCTCGATGTCGTCGTAGTAGGCGAAGCCCTGATCGAACCAGCGCTTGGCCTCGTTGGGATTGCCGAGGGCCGCGGCACTCAGCGCCAGAATGCGATAGGTGGCCGCTTCTTCGTAGCGGTCGCCCAGGTCGCGACAGTGCTCGAGTCCGATCTTCGCTTCGTCGTAGGCGTCTTTGGCGCGGTTCAGGAGCAGATAGCACTCGGCGCGACGACGACGAAGCTCGGCCACGATGTCGCCCTTAGGTACGAGCGCGAGCGCCTTCGGGAACACGGCGTCGTAAAGCGCGAGAGCGGGCGCGGCGTTGCCTTGCTCGAGGTGGACGTCGCCGAGGAATTCGGTGGTGAGGAGTGAGGCACGGGAGTGTTCGTTGGGTGCTTGCCAACGTGGGGTCGAGCCGAGAAGGGAGCCTGCGTCCGAGTACTTACCTTGGTGGAGGAGGATCATTCCCTTCACGAGAGCGCCGTACCAGCCCCAAACTTGGTTCTGATGGCCGATCTGAGACAAGGCATCAACGTAGCGCTCGACACGACTGGTGGCAGCCTCAAGGTGCCCTCGTCGCCACGCAATCAGTGACGTGGATCGAAGCGCGTGAGCCGCGGGAAGACGCGATTGCAATGCCTCGCAGATGTACATTGCGCGCTCAGCGGACTCTAAGGCCGACGACCATCGGCAGAGCAACCGCTCTCCGATTGCCAACGCGTGCAGCGCGCTCGCCTCCAAGTATTGGTCGCCAGTTCTCTTCGCCGAAACAATCGCCTCGATCATCAGGTCTTTGGCCTGGCTGCGATCCCCCCGCATCAGGTGCGCTGCCCCTAGCTGAAAAGAGCACCAACCCAATGCCCTTGATTCGGGGAGACTGAGCAATTCCGATCGTATTGATGTCAACCTTGAGGCAGCTTCGTCGGCACGACTGGACAAACGAAGGCAAGCGGCCTCGTAGATTCGCAGGAGAAATGCATCAGTTCTGGTGAGTCTCGGCGCAAGGTCAACATCGATGAGCAGGGCGGTTGCCAGGGCAGAACACCGCTCATATTGCTCTGCTGCAAGCAAAGCTCGCGCGAGAACGACTCCCAAACCTGGCGACTCTTGGAATTCCTGTTTGTCCCGGATCCAAACATCAATGAGGTCAACCGCGCAGGTTGAATTGCCGGTTTCAATGAGCCTTTCGCAACAGACAATCGTTGCTTCAACTAATGACACATCTGCTTCGGAAAGGGCCGTCGACTCCAGGAGTGACCTGAGTGCCCGGGCGCGCTCAAGCACGTCGATCATTTTTGCCCTCTCTGCGAGGCTCTGGCGGAACGTTCACCAGCAAAGTTGGATGCCAAATAGGTTGTCAACGCGTACGACCACCAGTCGCCTGGCATGAACTGAATTGCGGGCAGTCGCAACGAGCGCCCCGAACCCGGATCATCCGGCTCGCCCAGCCTCGGCTCATTGATCGGCTCACAGAACCTGTTCGGATTCGTCCTCGCCGCTCCCCTTTGAGGCACAAGCATGATGCCTGCGGCGAATACGATGGCCAGCCACAGAACAGGCCGGCTCGGCTTGATCATCTCAGCGCTCCTTCGGAGATCCTTCCCCGTGCGACAGCAGCTCTGCTTCGGGGGCGAGCCGCCGGAAAAGACAAAGCCCCCTCGAAGGCATGCAATGGCATGCCTATGAGCGGGCAGTGAACGACGTTCCGGATGGGGCGAGGGGAAACGACCATGCGGCATCCCGGGTCAAGGAGGAACGGTCAGCGGAACTGACCCGACGTTACGGCGAGGCTAAGCGGACTTCAAGGGGATTTTCAAAAGGGAGCCGCAAGCCCCCCCGGGGAAGTTTGGCTCCATTGAACTTGAGGCATATCGCGCTAGCGATCTCCAAAAATTTGAGGAATGTCCCTGGCGGAGTGGAGCACGCGAACGATTTCGACGCCTTCCTTAGAGGGGTAGGTAGAAAATCAGGTGACGCGGAAACTCTGGAATGGGCCACATTCGAAGCCCTTTCAACTGCTCTGTGCCGACATCTCGCGAAACGCCCAGTTCCGGAGTGTCTATGAGTCGAGCAATTGCGTCACGCGCGGCGGAATAAAAGATGAGCTTGCCCCGATTTCGTGGACATCTTCCCAAAGGGGGATACGATGTCCAGCATGCCCAACAACGGTGGTCGCCGCTCGCGGCGTGTGTTCAGTGAGGAGTTCAGGGCGGGAGCCGTCCGGCTCGTCTTGGAGGAAGGC
>JANLWX010000002.1:0-24970 GCA_031364845.1 Candidatus Eiseniibacteriota bacterium | reverse complement strand
TCGAACTGTTCGGCGTGCCGCGCGCGGTACTGCCCGAAGTCCGACCTTCGAGCGGCCGCTTCGGCACAACGCGCGGCGTGCGCGGACTGCCGGATGGCATCCCGATCACCGGCATCGCGGGCGATCAGCAGGCGGCGTTGTTCGGCCAGGGCTGTGTTGCGGCCGGGCAGTCGAAGAACACGTACGGCACCGGATGCTTCCTCCTGCTCCACACCGGAGCGCGGCCGGTGATCTCGCGCGCGGGGCTCATCACCACGGTCGCATGCGGACCGGCCGGAGAACCCGCGTATGCGCTCGAAGGCAGCGTGTTCATCGCGGGCGCGGCGATCCAATGGCTGCGCGACGGGCTCGGCATGATCGCGCGCGCGGCCGACAGCGAGACGCTTGCGCGTTCGGTTCCGGACTCCGCGGGTGTGGTGATGGTGCCCGCGTTCACCGGCCTCGGTGCCCCCTACTGGCGGCCCGACGTGCGCGGTGCCATCTTCGGCCTCACGCGCGGCACGACGCGCGCCCACGTCGCGCGCGCAGCACTCGAATCGCTCGCGTTCCAGAGCCGTGACCTGGTCGAGGCGATGGCGCGCGACGCCGGCACGCGCGTCAAGGTGCTCAAGGTCGACGGCGGCGCCACGGCGAACGCGCTGCTCATGCAGTACCAGGCCGACCTGCTCGGAGTGCCGGTCCACCGTCCGCGCGTGATCGAAACCACGGCGATGGGCGCAGGCCTGCTCGCAGGACTCGGCGCGGGCCTGTGGCGATCACAACGCGAACTCGACGCCGCACGGCGCATCGACCGCGTATTCATTCCCAGGCAACCGCGCGCCTGGCGCGAACGCGAGTATGGTCGATGGCGTGAAGCCGTCGACAGGCTGCTCGGCTGAGCGACGAAGCCAACGCAGCAATCGGAGCTCTCAGACTCAGCCGCGGCGGGTCAACATCACGTCGAGCCACGTGACCACTTCGCGTACAACATCCTCCCGCCCCAGATCGTTGAACACTTCATGGTACGCGCCGGGAAACGTCACCAGCTTGGTCATGCCCTGCGGTGCCGCGGCCGCGAACGCGCGGGTGCCGTCGGGATGCACCATGCGATCGCCTTCGCCATGCAGCAGCAGCGTGGGCACCTGCAGCCGGCGCGCATCGCGCACCACGCGCTGGCGCGCCTCCTCGAAATCGAAGTAGAGCCGCGGGCTGATGCGGTCGTGCACGAGCCGGTCGGCATCCCGGTATTTGATGACTTCGGGATCGCGCGAGACGCCGCCCTCGCCGGTGGCATCGAGTCCGGTCGGGAATCCCGCCGAGGGAGTGGTCATGCGCGCGACGTTCGCGAGCGCGAGCTTCCACCACGGCGGCATGGCACTCGCGAGCGCGGGGCCCGAGGCGATCGTCGTCACGAGCCCGCGCGGATGGGCGAGCGTGTAATCGAGCGCCATGAGCCCGCCCATGCTGTGTCCGAGCAGCACGCGCGGCGCGCGCTCCGGCTGGCCGGGCAATCCTCCGGGTGCGGCGAACATCGCCGACACCGCCTGATCGCGCACCGCGGTCCACGACGTCATGTCCCCGCGCGGCCCGGCCGACTGACCGTGGCCCGGCAGATCGAGCGCCACGACGGTGCAGCGCGCGCGAACGAGGTCGGCGGCGAGGGCGGCGTAGCGTCCCGAGTGCTCGCCGATCCCATGGAGGATCGCGACGACCGCGCGTGGCGCTTCGCACAGCCACGCGCGGCCGGCGAGCTGGGTGCCGCCTTCGAGGCGGGCCTCGAGTGGCCGTGCGGCAATGGATCCCTGGGCTGGGTTCAACGAACACCTTTCATACATTGCAGATTGCACGGTCGCGAAAATCGCCCCGAAGAGATGCCGTCGTCCTGTGATCACTCCAGTGTCGGCACCTGCGCGCCGATAGGACAGTAGCAGTTGTGGCGCCCGCCCGGCTGCGTGTGTCGATGTACTGGCCGCAATAAGTGGGACCGAGTCCGGAACCCATTCTCGCATTGGAGCTGTCCATGACGCGAACCTCGAACGGATTCACGGTGATCGAAGTGCTGGTCGTCGTCGTGATCATCGGAATCCTGTCCGCGATCGCGATTCCGAACTACATCGCGATGCAGACGCGCGCCAAAGTCGGCTCGCTCAAGTCGAACATGCACTCGTTTCAGGTGACATGCGAAGACTATGCCGTCCAGTCGTACGGTGCTTATCCGACGATGGCCGACACGATCGGCATCCATCTCACCGGCGAGTTCAAGAACCCGTTCGACGAAACGACGGGCAAGAACAAGGCCTGGGAAGATCGCCCCAACGGACCGTCCAGCAGCACGAGCGCGATCCCGGGAATCACGAGCTACGGAGACTCGGCTTCGGGCGTCAGCTACAACATCAAGGGATACGGCCGGTCGTCCGAGCTCACGCTGGTTCTGTACTCGGGCAATCAGACTGAGATGGACGGTCCCACGGGCAAGACCTCCGGTGGCTCAGGCGGCGGGCGGCGGGCGCCGGACCAGCCCGATCACGAGAAAACCGGGGAGTGAGCGGCGCCCGCCGTGCGAATGCGCGCGGCGGGATGCGGAACTCGCACTATCTTCGCATGAACGGAGTGGCACGCGACTCGATCGAACGTGTCCGGCGCCATTGCAGTACACATCGCCGCGAGGTCTCCGGTGATTCTGGACGACGCTTCCTGCACGAAACCGGCGGATTGAACGACCCTCGGATCGCGCGCGATGCCCATCGAGCCCCGTGCCAGGCGGCCATGGCATCAGGCTTGCAGGTTCGTCATGTCGTGCATGACCGAGCGGGTCGGCACTCTGCACCTGCCGTCGGAACTGGAGCCGAACATGTCCCGAAACTCATCGGGGTTCACGCTGATCGAGTTGATGATCGTGGTCGTGGTCATCGGGATTCTGGCTGCCATCGCGATTCCGAACTACATCAGCATGCAGAACCGCGCGAAGGAAGGTGCGACCAAGTCGAACATGCACACGTTCCAGATCACGTGCGAAGACTTCTCGGTCCAGTCGAACGGCGTGTACTCGTACACCGCGGACGATGTCGCCGTCATGCTCAACCCCGGCTTCAAGAATGCGTTCGACAATTCGACCGGCAAGGACAACGCCTGGGAGGATCGCGTCGCCGCAACCGCGAATCCGACCGCCACCCCCGGAATCACGAGCTACGCCGACTCGTCCTCGGGCGACGGCTATATCATCAAGGGGTTTGGCAAGACGGCCACGCTCACGCTGATACTCAGCGCCGGCAACTGAGCGGCCGGCGGAGCCATGGAACTGATTGCTGCGTAGGCTGCGTCGCTCTTCGCTGCGCCGGCGGAGCCAGGACGAGTGCAGAGTGCAACGAGCGGTGTCCTCGATCGTGCAGGTCCACAGGGTCCGTGCGGGGTGCAGAGCCTGAAATCCGACGACATTCGTGTGAAATCAAGAGTTGAGGGACGGCATTCGGCTGGCACCGACGTTGCTGTTCCTGTGGTGGATGAACCCGCGTTCTTGGACACGGGGACATCTCCAGGCAGCTGCAAGGGGGGCTGAATAACGGCGGTCTCCCGAACATGGGCTTCACTCCCCGGCAACGGGCGGCGGGTCACTCCTCCGCCCGTTTGCCGTGCCCCGCGCACCGGCCGCGAACGCTGCGCTTGAGGCGCCGCGCGCTCCGCGGCTAGACTCGCTCCGAACGACTTCTCCCCCGCGGCTGCACGCCGCTCTTCGGACCTTTCAGCGAGTCCCCCATGCCCGCACCTGACGAACCTTCGTCCCGGCGCCTGATCATTCCAGGGTCCGAGCCCGAGCCGGCCGCCACTCCACGCATCGTGCTGTCTGGTTCATCCGAGGATCCGCCCGAGGAAGCCGATGCGGGTGCGGCGCGCGGTGCTTCGCGAATCATCCTGCCGCCGGGTGTGGCATCGGTGCCCGACGATGTGCCCGAGTATCCCAAGCTGCGGCCGCTGATCCTGATGCCGTTCTCCGATGGCCAGCGCGAGTTGCTGCTGGTGCAGGATCCGCTCGGAGTCGTCGCCGGCCAGCCGGTGCTCGGCATGGAGTCGGTCGGACTGCTCCAGTTGTTCGACGGCAACACGTCGCTCAACGACATCACGGCGGCGTTGATGCGCGAGAGCAAGGATCTGCGCGTCGCGAACATGGTGAAAGACTTCGTCGCGAAGCTCGATCAGATGCTGATGCTCGACTCGCCGCGCTTCGAGGCCGCCTATCGCGCGCTGCGCGAGGCCTATCATCCGCTCGAGATCCGTCCGTCGGCCTTCGATGGCCGCTCGTATCCCGCCGATCGCGCCGAACTCGAGACGTTCCTCGCCGAGAACTTTGCGACCGCCGGCCAATGGCGCACCGAGGAAACGGCGAACGGTGAACCGGTCGCGGTGGCGGCGGGCGCGGCCGCGATTCCGCGCGCGCTCATGGTTCCGCATCTCGATCCGCGGCGCGCGGGCGCCACGATGGCGCGCGCGTTCCTCGAACTCGATCCGGCGGCGGCCGACGCCGAGCCGCTGCGCATCGTCGTGTTCGGCACCGGGCATTCGTTGATGGGCGATCTGTTCGCGCTCACGCGCAAACACTTCGACACTCCGCTCGGCCGCGCGTCGTGCGACACGGCGTTCGTCGACGCGGTCGCGGAGCGGCTCGGCGACTCGGCGTATCGCTCGGAGCTTGCCCATCGTGACGAGCACTCGATCGAATTCCAGGCGCTGTTCCTCAAGAGCCGGCTCGGCGAGCGGCGCTTCACGATCGTGCCGATCCTGTGCGGCGGATTCCACTCGCTGCTCGACGAAGGCCGCACGCCGCGCGAGCAGCCGGAGTTCGAGGCCATGATCCAAGCGGTGCGCGACGCCGCGGCCGCGCGCGGCGGGCGCACGGTCTATCTCGCGAGTGTGGACTTCTCCCACGCGGGGCCGCGCTTCGGCGACCCTGTGCTCGACGAACGCATGCTCAACGAAATCGAAGCCATCGACCGCGACGCGATCGCGGCCGCAGCACTCGGCGATGCCGACGGCTGGTTCAAGGCCATCGCGTCGCACGACGACTCGACCCGCATCTGCGGCTTCGCGCCGACGTACGCGATGCTGCGGTGCGCCGAGCCCGGCGCGGGGCGTCTGTTGCGCTACGAGAAGTCGACCGAGAAGGACGGTTCGATGGTGTCGGTCGCCTCGATGGTCTGGTAGCACACCGCGCTTCGCGGCATCACGTTCAACGTCGGACTTCTGCACTTCGGTCATCGCATGACACGCACATCCTGAGGAGGCCCCATGGTCGCGACTCGTCAGATCACGCCGCGTGACGGAGACGTCATGATCCTGGTCGGCACCACCAAAGGCGCCTTCCTGCTGCGATCGAACGCCGCGCGCAAGCGCTTCGAACTCGGCGGCCCGCACTTCGCGGGACAGTCGATCTACTCGCTCACGCTCGACCAGCGCGGCGGCAATCGGCGCCTGTATGCGGGCGGATCGAGCGACCACTTCGGCCCGGTGCTCTACACCAGCGACGATTTGGGCAAGTCGTGGTCGGATCGCGAGCGCATGGCCGTGCGATTTCCCGACGATGCCGGTGCTGCGCTCGCGCGCATCTGGCAGATCGTTCCGGGCCGCGAGCCCGGCAAGGTCTACTGCGGCGTCGAGCCCGCCGCGCTGTTCGAGTCGAACGACTCCGGCGAATCGTGGTCGCTGGTGCGCGGCCTGTGGGACCACCCGCATCGCCCGCAGTGGCAGCCGGGCGGCGGCGGCCTGTGTCTGCACACGGTGATCCCCGACGCGGTCCATCCGGGACGCGTGTTCGTCGCGATCTCGACCGGCGGCGTCTACCGGACCGACGACGGCGGTGCGACCTGGCAGGTTCGTAATGTCGGAGTGCGGGCCGAGTTCATGCCCGACAAGCATCCGGAATTCGGGCAGTGTGTTCACAAGATCGTCCAGCATCCGACGTTCCCCGAGCGGTTGTTCCTCCAGAATCACTGGGGTCTCTATCGCAGCGAGGACGCCGCCGATTCGTGGCAGGACATCGCGAACGGCGTGCCCTCGGATTTCGGCTTCGCGATGACGATGCATCCGCACGATCCCGAAACGGTCTACATCGTGCCGATCGAATCCGACGGATTCCGCTGCACGCCCGAGGGCAAGCTGCGTGTCTATCGCACCTGCGACGCGGGCCTGTCGTGGGAGCCGCTCACGCGCGGGCTGCCGCAGGAAAACGCACTCGAGACCGTGCTGCGCGACGGCATGGGTGCGGACGACCTCAATCCCGCCGGAATCTACTTCGGTACCCGCAGCGGCAAGGTGTACGGATCGCCGGACGGCGGTGCCTCATGGAGCGTGATCGCTGACGGCCTGCCGCCGGTGCTGTGCGTGAAGGCGGTCGTGATCGGGGATCCGCTGAAGGTGCGGGTGCCGAGGCCGGCGGCACGCGCGAAAGCGAAAGCGCCCGCGAAGGGCCGCGTGAAGGCGAAGGCCGTCGCGAAACCGAAGCGTGCGAAGGCGAAGTCGTCCGCGAAACCGAAGAGCGCGAAGGCGAAGTCGTCCCCGAAACCGAAGCGCGCGAAGGCAAAGCCGCGCGCCACTGCAAGCCGGGCGAAACGCAAGAGCGCCGGAGCGAAGAAGAAGCGCTGATGCGGGTCGTGTTCTTTATTCCGGGATTCCTGCGGCAGTGGACCGAAGGCAAATCCCGCGTCGAACTCGAAGGCCGCCCGGCGACGGTCGCCGATGCGCTCACCCTGCTGTGGGAGCGCCATCCGGGCGTTCGCGACCGCGTGGTGACCGAACAGGGCAGCGTGCGCCCGCACGTCAACGTGTTCGTCGGCCCCGAGAGTATCCGCTTCACCGGAGGCCTGGCGACGCCGCTCGAAGGCGACTGCGAAGTGTCGATCGTGCCGGCGGTGAGCGGAGGCTGAGTACGAGGCCTCGATCGCACGCGGCGGGCCGCTCAGCATTTCGCGGTGTCCGATGATTGCGCCTCCCGGGCCCGTCACGGGATAATGCGCACGCATGAACCGAACGAAAGAGACCGGAGCGCGCCCGCGCATCGAGCAACTGACGCGAGAGATCCAGGAGCACGATCAGCGCTACTACGGCGACAATCAGCCGTCGATCTCGGATGCCGCGTACGACCGCCTCTACCGCGAGTTGGTGGAGCTGGAAGAGGCCAATCCCGAGCTGCGCCAGCCCGACTCTCCCACGCTGCGCGTCGGCTCTGCGCTGCGCACCGCGTTCCAGAAGGTGCCGCACGTGGCACCGATGATCTCGCTCGATTCCTTGATGGCCGAGGACGAAGTGCGCGAGTTCGACGCGCGGGTCCATCGTGCGCTCGACCTGGCCCCTGAAGATCCTGTCGACTACTGGGCCGAGTCCAAGTTCGACGGTCTTTCGATCGAGCTGGTGTACGAGGACGGTCTGCTCATGCGCGGCTCGACGCGCGGCGACGGAGAACAGGGCGAGTTGATCACCGAGAACCTGCGCACGATCCGTTCGATCCCTTTGCGTCTGAATGCGCGCGGCGACGGGAACGTCCAAGGCATCATCTCGGTGCGCGGTGAAGCGCTGCTGCCGTTGAAGGAGTTCGCGGCGGTCAATCGTGATCTCATTGCCGCGGGCGACGAACCGTTCGCGAGCGCGCGCAACGCCGCGGCCGGGACCGTTCGGCAGCTCGACCCGCGCATCACAGCATCGCGGCGGATGTCGTTCTACGCATACGATGCCGTGTTCCCGGAGCCACAGCGCACGGCTTCGGGCGGCGAGCCCACGCAGCAGGAGCTGGTCGCGCAACTGAGCGCGTGGGGTTTTCTGGTCGACCGCACGGCGGAACTGTGCGCCGGCATCGATCAGGCGCTCGCCTTCCACGCGGGCCTCGCGGTGCGCCGGGAAAGTCTCGAGTTCGAGATCGATGGCGCGGTCATCAAGGTCAACCGGCGCGACTGGCAGCATCAACTCGGCACCCGCTCGCGCGCCCCGCGCTGGGCGGTCGCCTTCAAGTTTCCGCCGCGCGAGGAGATCACGCGGGTGCTCGATATCGCGGTGCAAGTCGGCCGCACCGGCAAGCTCACGCCGGTGGCGCTGCTCGAGCCGGTCAACGTGTCGGGCGTCACGGTCGCGCGCGCCACGCTCCACAACCAGGACGAAGTCGATCGCAAGGACGTGCGCATCAAGGACACGGTGCGCATCCGGCGCGCGGGCGATGTGATCCCGGAAGTGGTGGAAGTGATCCTCGATCAGCGTCCGCGCGGAACCCGCGCGTTCGTGATGCCGGCCGCGTGTCCGGTGTGCGGATCCAAGGTCGAGCGCGAGGGCGCGTATCATCTGTGCACGAACCGGCTCTCCTGCCCGGCCCAGCTCGAAGGACATGTCGAGCACTTCGTCGCGCGCGGCGCGATGGACATCGTGGGGCTTGGCGGCAAGACCGTGAAGCAGCTGCTCGAGAAGGGCCTGGTGCGCGACATCGCCGACATCTACGCGCTCACGCCGATCGACATCGCTTCGCTCGAGGGCTTCGCCGAGAAGTCGATCGAGAAGCTCATGGCATCGATCGAATCGAGCAAGCGCCCGCGACTCGACCGCTTTCTGTTTGCACTCGGGATCGAGCACGTCGGAAGTACGGTCGCGCGCCTGCTCGGCGACCATTACGGCGGCGTGGAGCCGCTGATCGAGGCCGACGTCGAGGCGCTCCAGCAGATCCACGGCATCGGGCCCGAGGTCGCGGAGTCCGTGCATCACTTCTTCTCGAGCAAGAAGAATCGCAAGGTGCTCGAGCGCCTGTTCAAAGCCGGCGTTAAGCCTCAGTTTCCCGAGAAGCCGCGCGGGCCGCAGCCACTCGCGGGCGAAGTGATGGTGTTCACCGGCTCGCTCGAACAGATGACGCGGCCCGAGGCACAACGCCGCGCGGAAACCGCGGGCGCGCGCATCACGAGTGGGATCACGAAGAAGGTGACGCTGGTGGTGGCGGGACCGGGCGCGGGATCCAAGCTCGACGAGGCGACCAAGCTCGGGCTCACGGTGATCGACGAAGACGAATTCATCAAACGGATCGGTGCATGAGGCGCGCGAACGATTGCGGGTACCCGGCACCGGCTATTCCCCACGAGCGAGAGGTCCGCACATGATTCTTCCCGATGTCCTGGCCGGCGATCTGCTCGTGGTGTTCAGCGGAACCACCGTGAGCGAACGTTCGGACAAGCTCAAGGCCTACTACTCGGCGAGCGGGAACAAGTTCTGGCGCACGCTGCACCGCATCAAGCTCACGCCGCGCCAGCTGCGGCCCGAGGAGTACGAACTGGTGCTCGCATACGACATCGGGCTCACCGATCTCGTCCGCACCAAGCCGGGGCTCGATGTCGACCTGACCGACGCCGACTACGACATCGCGGGCTACAAACGCCGCATTGCCGAGAACGCGCCCGCGATCGTCGCCTTCAACGGCAAGGAAGCCGCCAAGCGCGTGCTCGGTCATGCGGTGGAATACGGACGTCAGCCGGATCCGCTGGGTGAATCGGCGGTGTGGGTGCTGCCTTCGACCGCCGACAAGGCGAACAGCCACTGGGACGAAACCTATTGGATCGAACTGGCGCGCGACGTGCGGATGCAGCGCAAGCGGGGCGACCGATCGACGCCCTGACCAACGCCGAGATCGCGCGCGTCTTCACGACGATCGCCACCGGCCTCGAACTCGACGGCGGCAATCCGTTCCGGATCCGCGCCTATCACGAGGCGGCGCGTGTGGTTGAAAGCCATCCGGAGCCGATGGCCTCGCTTGCGCCGGCCGAGGGCCGGCTCGAGGCGATCCGCGGCATCGGCAAGGATCTCGCGCAGAAGATCCGCGACATCGTGCGCACCGGCACGACGTCGCTGCTCGACGAGATCGTGAGCAAGTATCCGCGCGAAGTGCTGGCGCTCACCGAGATCCCGGGGCTCGGCCCCAAGCGCGTAAAGGTGCTGTTCGACGAGCTGGGCATTCGCAACCGCGACGATCTCGAACGCGCGGCGCGCGCAGGCAAGGTGCGCGCGCTGCCGAAATTCGGCGAGACGGTCGAGCAGAACGTGCTGAAGGCGCTGGCCGCGACGTCAGCGGCGCCCGAGGCTCCGCGCCTGCTGCTCGCCGGCGCGTGGGTCACAGCACACGTGCTGGCGGATCACGTGCGCGCGGTGCCGGGCGTGCAGCAGGTCGAGCTGGCGGGCTCGTTCCGCCGGCGCCGCGAGACCGTGGGCGACCTCGATCTGGTCGTGGCGGGCGGCGATGCCGAACGGGTCATGGACGCGTTCGCGGGCCATCCGTTCGTCATGGACGTCATCGCGCGCGGCCCGACCAAGTGCTCGGTGCGCATCGCGAGCGGGCTGCAGGTGGATCTGCGCATCGTGCCCGCCGAATCGTACGGCGCGGCGCTGCTCTATTTCACGGGCAGCAAGGCGCACAACATCGAGCTGCGCAAACTCGCGATCGACAAGGGCTGGTCGCTCAACGAATACGGACTCACCGAAGGCGATCGCGTGGTCGCAGGACGCACCGAGGAGGATGTCTACGCAGCACTCGGCCTGGCGTATATCCCGCCCGAGATGCGCGAGTCGCAGGGCGAGATCGCGCTGGCGGCGCAGAACGCGCTGCCGCGTCTGATCGAGAAGGCTGATCTGCGCGCCGATCTCCACATGCACACGGATCGCAGCGACGGCAAGGAATCGCTCGAAGTGATGGTGCGCGCCGCGCGGGACCGGGGCTACGAGTACGTCGCGATCACCGATCACTCGAAGGCGCTCGGGATGACGAATGGCTTCGATGCCGCGCGCGTGCGCCAGTCGGTCGAGGAGATGAAGGCGGTGCGCCGCCAGGTTCCCGGGATCCATGTACTCCACGGACTCGAGGTCGATATCCTCGCCGACGGCTCGCTCGATCTCGACGACGACTCGCTCGCGTTGCTCGACTGGGTGATCGTGTCGCTCCATTCGCAGATCGCCCAGGCGCCGGAGATCATGACCGCCCGCGTGATGCGCGCGATCGAGCACCCCTTGGTGCACGCGATGGGACATCCGACCGGCCGCAAGATCGGAGCGCGCGAACCGGCGCGCTTCGATACCGAGCAGGTGTTCGCGCGCGCGGCCGAACTGGGCGTGGCGATGGAGATCAACGGCCAGCCCGACCGGCTCGATCTGAGCGACGTGCACGCGCGGCTCGCGCGCGAGAAGGGCGTGCGCTTCGTGCTCGACACCGATGCCCACGGAATCCCGAGCCTCGATTACATGGACTACGCGGTGTTCAACGCGCGACGCGCGTGGCTGACGAAAGACCACGTGCTGAACGCGCTGCCGTTCGCGAAGTTCGAAGCGTGGCGCGTGGCACGGCGCGCGGGTGCGGGATCGGCACCACGGAAGAGCCCGAAGGCTGCGAAGCCGGCGCGGGAGAAACGCGCGAAGTCATGATCCGACGCATCAGCTTCATCGGCACGTTAGCGGTAGTCGTCGCGACGATGGCCGACTTTGATGACGATCACGACGACCCGCTTGTCCTCGACGTCGTAAAGAACACGGTAGTCCCTCACTCGGATCCGATACGTGTTCGTGCTCCCCTTCAGCTTGGTACAGCCATCAGGGCGGGGATTGTCAGACAGTGCATCGATACGTGATCCGATCCGCTTTTGCATCTTCGCGTTCAACTTTTCGAATTCGCTCGCGGCGGAGTTCAGGAACTCGATCGAGTACGTGGTTCGCTGAGATTTCGGGGCCGGCCTGGGTGTTGCCCGCGGTCCCTTGCTCACGTGGCTGCCTCAGATCCCGTGACGCTTCTTGATCGTCTCCCAGGTGACACGAGTCTTCCCCCGCTCGGCACGCAGGCGCTTGCGTACCTCTTCGAGATCGACCTGGTCCTCGAGCTCTTCGAGCATTTCCAGGTCGGCGTAGGGGATGACAGCGAACTGCGGACGTCCATGCCTTTGCACGACGATACGTTCCCCATCATGGGCAACTCTCTCCGTGGTCTGACCGAGCTTCCTCTGAAACTCGGTGGCGTCAACGACAGTCATGTGGGCTTCCTCCCGGAGGGCGATAGGTGGAGTGACTCAAGACTATGACTTATACGTATTTTGTGCAATATGCAGATTATCGGGATTTGCGATGCCACACTTGAGTGCAAGCCACCAGCTAGCAGTCCAGAAGGGGCCGGAGATCATCCTAACCCCCTCCAAAGTCACAACCTGCGACATTCAGATCCGCTATGATCCCGGCTCACCGTTTCCCAACGTCACCAGGAGATCCGTCATGCGCGCCGGTCGCTCGCTGTCGCCGTTCATCGTGCTCGCCGTCGTGAGCGCCTGCTTCGTAACGCACGACGCACGGGGCGCTCCGGCATCGCGCAGCGACAGCCTGTTCGCGCCGCTCGCCGCTCAGCAGACCGCCCGTCTCGCACAGCTTACGCCGCAGGGCCGCACGACCTCCGCGAGCCACGTGCATCTGCTGATCAACGCCGGGCTGATCGATGACGCGGCCGCCGCACAGCGCAGCCTGACGGGCGATGCGCGCGAACTCGCGCAGGCGAAGCTGCGGGTCGCGCTCACGCGCCAGGACTTCGCCGCCGCGCGGCCGCTGGTCCAAACGCTGGCGGCGCGGCGCGATCCGACCGACCCCGAGCGCGCGCTGCGCTACGCCTATCTCTTTGCGCTCGACGATGCGGATGCGGTCGACCGGCTCACGCGCGGGATTTCGCTCGCACCCGGCACGAGCGCGTCGCTTCCCCACCTGCTCGCCGCGGGGCGGCTCGCGTTCGATCTGTTGAACTACGATCGCGCCGACTCCGCCTACACGCGCGTGATCGAGCGGACCGCGACCGCGCACGATGCTGGCTACGCGCGCGGGGCGCGCGTTTCGGCGCTCAAAGGAATCGGCCAGGTGCTCCAGAAGCGCCGCGACTACGATGGCTCGCTCGTCCGGCTGCGCGAGGCGATCGGCCTCGACGCGACACCCGATGTGCTGTTGGTGCTCGCCGAAACGATGATCCGCATGGGACGCGCCGACGACGCCGTTACCGCGGCCGAGTGGGCGGTGCGGCTCAATCCGTATCACGACGCCGGGCACTATCTGCTGGGCAACGGATATGCGCGCAAGAACTACACGGAGCTTGCGGCCGCGTACTCCGCGGCGTTTGCGGATCAGGCGGGCGCTCGCGCCCTCGCTCGCGCCGACAGCCTGCTCGCCGCCGGACGGCGCGCCCCGGCACGCGTCGCGTACGACGCGATCCGCCGCGCGCATCCCGAGTGGGTCGATGTCCGCGTACGGCTCGCGTCGCTCGACTTCGAAGACGGGCGTTTCGACTCGGCGCGCGATCTGTCGTTCGAGGCGCTGCGCCTGTGCCCGGAATACGGCCGCGCGCATGCGACGCTCGCGAAGGCGCTCGAGTCGCAGCGCTTCGCGGTGGACGTGCACCGTGCCGGTTATGAGCGCCGCTTCGCCGCCGCACCGATGCCGAGAGTGCCGGGCATCGAGAAGTTCGTGCTGAACTGGAAGTCGCTGTCGCCGCGGCATCAGAAGCGCGTTGCGCTATCGGTGGCTCCGTGGCAGCAGTACATCCCGGTGCTGGTCGAGGGCGGCTCGAGCTACTACATCAAACCGCTCTACATGCTGCTGTCGGAGACGCCGGGGTTGCAGACGCTGCGCGACACGCGCATCGACTACGACTCGCGTCTATGGGACGACGTCCGCGGCGCGGGCGGATTCAACACGGTGACCGGCATCGAGGATGTCGAGCGCACGATCTTCGACCGCTACAACACGGTGCTGCACGAGCTCACGCATCAGGTGCACGGCGCGCTGCCGCCGGACGAGGCGCGCGTGATCCAGGAGCACTACCGCCGCGCGAAGGAGCGCGACGATCAAACGAAGAACGGCTATCTCTCGCGCTACGCTGGAGGCAGCGTGTGGGAATACTTCGCCGAAGGCGCGAATGCGCTCGAGTCGCCGAAGCGCGACGCCTACGACCCGCGCGAAGTCGTGCGCGAGCGGCTCGATGAACTCGATCCCGAGTTGCGCACGCTGGTCGAGCGACTGTTCGCGAATCGCGACGTCACGCCCAGCTATCCCGTCGCCTTCACGAACGCCGGCAACGATCGCATCGAGAAGGGCGAAGTCGATGCCGCGCTCAAGTTCTTCGACAAGGCGCTGGCGCGCGATTCGCGCTCGGAGTCGGCGCTCCAGTCGCTCACCTACGCCCTCACGCTCAAGGGCGATCGCGCGGGTGCGGTCGCAGCCGGCGAGCGCGCGCTGGCGGCGCATCCGTCGAGCGGAGGCGTGATCTCGACCGCCGCCGAAGCGCAGTGGCGCGGCGGCAAGGGCATCGACGACGCGATCGCGCTTGCCGAACGCTCGCTAATGAATGTGCGCCCCGAAGATCGCTATCAGGTGAATCTCGCGCTGGGCCGCTACTACTGGGTGAAGGGCGATGCGAAGAAAGCCAGCGCCGCATACGACTCGGTGCTGCGCTATCAATCGGACAATCCCGAAGGACTGTGGGGCAAGTCGTCTGCGCTCGGGCTCGACCAGCGCTGGAAGCCCGCGTTCGAGTACTACGACCGCGCCGTGCGCATGCGCACCGGCATCGCCGATCTGCGCTGCGACTACGCGCGCGACCTAATCCGCGCCGGGCGGCTCGACGAGGCGCGAACTCAGCTCGACGAAGCCGTGCTGCTCGACGCCGAGCATCCCACGGCTGAAGCGCTGCGCGCGTGGCGGTTCCTGGAAGCCGGCCAAGCCGACTCCGCGCGGGTCCACGCGCGCCGCGCGCTCGCGTGGGGCGAGTGGTCGGATCTCGCCCGCATCGTGTTGGGTAAGGCCGAGTCGAAGCTCGGCAACCGCGCCGTCGCCGAAGCCGAGTGGGCGCCGGTGCGCGAGCGCATCGCGAAGAACGCGCCGCCCGAGTATGTGTACCGCGAGAAGCTCGCGCGCTGGACGTCCGTTCACGAACTGCCGGCGGTGGAGCGCGCAATGCTGGAGGCGAAGAAGCCGGCGGCGAAGGCGAAGGGGGCGAAGTGGTAGGAAGTGGCACACGAGGCTATCGTGCGGGTGCCGGGCAGGCGCTGCGGCGTCGTTTCGGATTGGAGGACGTCTAGTGCCGATCCAGCGCTTCAGGACATTCGAAGAAGCCGAGCGTGCCCTGTGGACCGATTCGAGAGATCCAGCGCTCCCGCACCGCCTGCGCATGCTGTGGGCTTTCACAACAAGGCTGGCTCGGCGCAGGCACGAGCCCGGGCTCTATCGATTTCGCTCGATCGAGGAAGCAAATCATCAGCGGGAGTTGAGCGAACGACGCTGATCCACGCTCGTCGTCTGCATCGCTTGAAACCGCGATTCGAGCCCAGTGAGCTGCGCTGGAACACGCCACCGTGCCGCTCCACACACGCCACCGTGCCGGCTCCTCACGACATTCAGGACGTGCTACTCTCCGGCGCATGAAAAAATCGCCGCAGGTTGTTTCGTCCGCCGGCGGGCACGGTGCCGCCGAGCCGCACGCTATGCCGCTCAAGCCGCCCGGGGCTCCTGAGTTCACGCCGCGAGCCATCATCGTCGCGCTCCTCGTCGCCGCGATAATCGGTGGCTCGTACCCGTACGTGGTGCTCAAGCTCGGGTTCGGACCGAACATCTCGGTCGTATCGGCGTTTTTCGGGTTCCTCGCACTCGGCCTGGTGTCGCGCACGTTCAATCGCTGGGAGAACAATATCGTCCAGTCCGCCGGCACGGCCGCGGGCCAGACGGCGTTCCTGTGTGTGCTGATGGCGGCCTTCGACATGCTTCGCCAGGACAGCACGCTCGGGTTCACGTTCCAGCTGAAGCCGCTCCAGGCGTTCATGTGGCTGACCTCGGCCGGCTTGCTCGGCGTGCTGTTGTCGGTGCCGATGCGCCAGCACTTCATCGTCGACGAGAAGCTCACGTTCGCCGATGGCGTCGCGGCGGCGGAAACGCTGATCGTGCTCGACTCCAAAGGCCCCGAAGCCCGCGACACCGCGCGCTCGATGGGTATCGGCACCCTGCTCTCGGCCGCCATCATGGCGCTGCGCGCGGATGCCCGCATGCTGGGCGAGGTGTGGTACCGGATCCCGGAGATGCTCCGGCTCGGGCCGACCGGCGCCTCGATGGGCGTGGGCGTATCGTGGAGCCTGTTGTCGCTGGGCTCGGGCATGCTGATCGGTATGCGCGTCAACGCCAGCATGGTCGCCGGAGCCATGATCGCGTGGGTGATCGCGCCTCCGCTGCTCATCCAGAACGGCATGATCGACGAACTCGTGCGCCGCAAGGTGCTGTTGTGGGTGATGTGGCCCGCGACGGGCATGCTGATCGCCGGCGGGCTCACCGCGCTGGTGTTGCGCTGGAACGTGCTGGTCAAGACGTTCCGCAACCTCTCGGGCGGCTCGATACGCAGCGAGGACTTCCCGATGAAGTGGGTGCTGATCGGTTCAGTGCTGTGCGCGGTGGCGCTCACGCTCGTGCAGCACTACGCGCTCGGGATGCCGGTGTGGATGACCCTGCTTGCGATCCTGTTCACGATCCCGCTCATGCTGGTCGGCATCCGGGTGCTGGGGGAGACCAACTGGGGGCCAATCAGCGCCCTGTCGAACATGATGCAGGCGGTGTTCGGGATGATCGCGCCCGGGCAGATCATGCCCAACATGGTTTCGAGCGGCGTGACCGGATCGGTGGCTTCCGAGTCGGAAGGCCTGATCCAGTGCTACAAGACGGGCGACATGATCGGCAGCACGCCCAAATATCTGACCTATGCCCAGCTGCTGGCGATTCCCGTGGGCGCCGCCGCGGTTTCATTCGTGTATCCGCTACTACGCGACACCTATGGCATCGGCGGCGAGAACGGTCTGCAATCGCCGATTTCGCAGAAGTGGTCGGGGTTCGCGAAGCTCCTGTCGGGCGGGCTCTCGGCACTGCCCCCGGGGGCGATCACCGCACTCGGGATCGCGGTCGTTCTGGGAATCCTGTTCACGGTGCTCGAGGGAACGAAGTGGAAGAGCAAGGTGCCGTCTCCGACCGGGATCGGTATCGGCATGCTCGTGCCCGCCAGCGCGATCATCACGATGTTCCTGGGCGGCCTGGTCGCCATGATGTGGAACCGGAGTGCCCCCCGGCAGGCTACCAAGCACCTCGTGCCGCTTGCCTCGGGATTCATCGCCGGCGAAGCGATTGTCGCCGTGATCATCCCGATTCTCGTGGCGATTGGAATCCTGCATCTGCAACCGTAGGTTTCTGGCAGCGCCGGATCAGGTCTTCACGCCGACAACGCGCAGGCCCTGGAACTTTCCGCGCCTTTCCGCCGGACAACCCGTCCCCCCTACCCAATCTTCTCCGCCACACTCTTCCCCTGCAGAAATAACAGCAGATAATCCCGCCCACCCGCCTTGGAATCCGTCCCGCTCATGTTGAAGCCGCCGAACGGATGCGCGCCGACCATGGCTCCGGTGCACTTGCGGTTGATGTAGAGATTTCCGACGAAGAACTCGCGCTTCGCGCGCTCGATCTTCTCCGCGTTCTTCGTGTAGACGGCACCGGTCAATCCGTACTCGGTGCCGTTGGCGACCGCGAGCGCTTCGTCGTAGTTCTTCACTTTGATCACGGCGAGCACCGGGCCGAAGATTTCCTCCTGCGCGATGGTCGCGTTCGCGGCGACGTCGGCGATCACGGTGGGCTGGATGAAGTAGCCGTCGCTCCCGGCCTTGCTCCCGCCGGTGATCAAGCGTCCTTCCTTCTTGCCCTTCTCGATGTAGCCGAGGATCGACTCATGGGCGCGCTGGTTCACGACCGGCCCGAGCGCGTTCCCGTAGGCTGCGGGATCACCGATGGTGATCTTCTCGACGTGGCCTTTGAGCTTGTCGAGGAACGCGTCGTAGACCTTCTCGCTCACGATCGCGCGCGAGCACGCGGAGCACTTCTGGCCCTGGAATCCGAACGCGCTCTGGGCCACACCGAGTGCCGCGGCATCGACGTCGGCTTCCTCGTCCACCACGATCGCGTCCTTGCCGCCCATCTCGGCAACGACGCGCTTGAGCCAGATCTGGCCGGGCTGCACTTCGGCGGCGAGCTGGTTCACGCTGATGCCGACCGCCTTCGATCCGGTGAACGAAATGAAGCGCGTCTTGGGGTGGCGCACCATGGTGTCGCCAACCGTGGCGCCACCGCCGGTCACAAAGTTGAACACGCCGGCGGGGAGTCCGATCTCTTCCATGAGCGCGAAGAACTGCCACGCGATCGCGGGTGAATCGCTCGAGGGCTTGACGACCACGGTGTTGCCGGTGACGATCGCGGCGGTCGTCATGCCGACCAGGATCGCGAGCGGGAAGTTCCACGGCGGGATGATCGCGCCAACGCCGAGCGGCAGATAAACGAGATGGTCCCGCTCGCCCGGCATCTGCACGAGCGGCTCGGGGGTGTCGTAGCGCAGCATTTCGCGCGCGTAGAACTCCATGAAGTCGATCGCTTCGGCGGTGTCGCCGTCGGCTTCGGCCCAGCTCTTTCCGACTTCGAGCACCATCCACGCCGAGAACACGTGACGGCGTTCCTTCATGCGCTTCGCGGCTTCGATCAGATAGGCCGCGCGCTCGGCCGCAGGCACGCGGCTCCAGGTCGCGAACGCCTTGAACGCAACATCGATTGCCTGGTTCGCCTGCTCCTTGGTGCCGGACTGGAAGCGGCCGAGCAGTTCGCCGGGGCGCGAAGGATTGATCGAATCGAAGGTGCCTTCGCCTTTCACGCGCTCGCCGCCGATCACGTTGGGATACTCGCGGCCGAGCACGCCGCGCACCTGCGCCAGCGCCGCTTCGAAGGCCGCGCGGTGCTCGGGCTGGCTGAAGTCGACGTAAGTGGTCGGCGAGTACGCCGGCAGCGATTTCGGATCGACCGGAGCAAGCCGGGTCGTGGTCGGATTCATGGGATCCTCCGTGGCGGGGTCGCAGGTGATGGACCGCGGGAGTCTACTGTACATTCCGGCCTCCATGAACCCCGCCTCGCCTCCCGCGCCCCCTCCGACATCCTCGTTCACGAGCTGGCTCGCATTCTTCACGTGCGCGGCGATCTGGGGCAGCACGTTCCTCGTGATCAGCATCGGGAACGAGTCCTTGCCGCCGATGTGGGCGGCTTCGATCCGGTTGGTGCTCGCGGGCATCCTGCTCACGATTCTCGCGTTCGTGACCGGCGGCGGACTGCCGCGTGGGGCCGCGCTCAAAGCGGCGGCTCAGTTCGGATTCCTCAACTTCGGCCTCAGCTTCTGCCTGCTCTACTGGGGCGCGACGTCCGTGCCGTCGGGACTCACGGCGGTGATCTACGGAATCATCCCGCTCGCCACAGCGCTGTTCGCGCGGATGTTCGGACTCGAGCGGCTCAACGCGCTCAAGGTCGGCGCCGCGCTGATCGCCTTCGCCGGCGTGACGGCGATCTTTTCGGGTCAGCTCCGGGCCGCCGTCCCCGCGGGGCCGATGCTTGCGGTGGTCACCGCCGCCATCTCGGCGTCGTTGTCGGGCATCATGCTCAAGCGCGGTCCGCGCCAACCACCGTTTGGCGCCAATGCGATAGCCTGCATGGTCGGGCTGCCGGTGTGTCTGGCGGGCAGCTTCCTCACGCGAGAACCGCACGTGATCCCGACGACGCTGGTGGCATGGGTGCCGATCGTGTACCTGACGGTCGCGGGATCGGTCGGTGCGTTCGTCCTCTATGCATGGCTGGTCAATCGTTGGATCGTGTCACGAATCAGTTTCATCGCCGTGATCGTTCCGATCGTGGCACTCGCGCTGGGCACTTTCGCCCATCACGAACGGCTCCCGGCCGCGAGCCTGCTGGGAACGGGAATGGTGTTCGCAGGGCTCGCATTGGGTATCGCGGCGGACCGCGTAAAGCGGTAGAATCTCTGGCCTCGTGACCGTACGACTGGGATCAACCTCCTCTGCGGGGGCAGGCCGGATCATGCCGGCGTGCCGTGCCCGAAAGGACTGAATTCGACATGGATCAGAACGATACGCCGAAAGACACGACGGAAAAGGAATACACACCCTACGTCTCCGCGCGTCTGCGCTCGAAGATGGAGGATCGCTACGAGGAGGAGGAGAAGGGGCCTGGCGCCACGATCGCCGTGGTCGGATTGATCGCCGTGATCGTGATCTGCGGCGGTCTGTTCCTGCTGAGCAGCCGCGCCAAGAAGGCCGATCCCGGCCAGACCGCGGAAGCCTCGCAGACGCCGCCAACGGCCAGCGCCATGGCGGACTCGGCCGCATATGCCGATTCGCTGGCGGCACTGGCGGCGGCCGACAGCATGGCGCGCGCGGCATCGACGCCCACAACCCCGACGCCTGCGGCGAAGCCGATTGCCAAGCCGGGCGCCACGCCGCTGGCTTCGGGCAGCGAAACTCCGTCGACGCCTGCGCCGGCAGCGGCTCCTGCGCGTTACGGCATCGTGGTCGGCAGCTACCTGTTCGACGACAAGGCCGGCACCGAGAAGGACCGTCTTGCCGGAGCAACGTCGCTCGACGGCGCCGTGATCGAAAAGGTCGAAGGCGGTACCAGCACGTATCAGGTGGTGCTCGGCTCGTTCGAAAGCCGTGCCGAGGCCGAAGCGAAGGGCGCCGAGTTGCTGGGCGCGGGAACCGTGAAAGAGAGTCGAGTGATCACGCTGAAGCGGAGGTAACTCGCGGGGCTTCCGAAGGAAGAGTCGCGAATCGTGTGGCGGCGTCCGTTCCCTGAGTGGGATCGGGCGCCGTTTCTTTTCGGGTTATCGCGACATGCCCCGGGGCGTGTTGGAGCGCCCAGTACTACTCCGCGGTTCGGAGCCCGCGCTCCGCAGCATGCCGATGCGTTTCAACTGGCCCCGGGGCCAGTTGGTTCGACGACGAGTTGGTGGACTCCGGCTCATGTTCGAGCGACGCACGGCACTCATGAACTCGATGGGGAACGCAGGGCTTCAGGTCCAACGCTTGTCGAAGACTTTGCTTGACGGCTTGCGGGCAAGCTTCAACGCAGTGTCGCGGAGGTCTGCGCCGTTTCGCGCCATCGTGCGTGGCATGCGAGCGGGCAAGTCGCGACTCCTCGCACGAGAGAAATTTCGTGTCGACGTATTCGGCGCGATCTCCGTCGATCCCTGAGCGCCGAATACACGTGCGTTAGAATCATGACCGTCATTCATCGCCCCCGCGATCGATGCGTTGTCTGCATGCGCGGAGGAGCCATGAATTGGTACGCCCTGTCTCATCTCGCCGATCACACGCTCAAGTGTGGCCTCACCACGGTGATCTCCAACGACTCCATGTCCACGGGCATCGTGCTCGCCCACATCGCGGAGTTCGATGTACGCAGGCTGTTTGTGCCTGAGGCACATCCTTCGATGCATTCGTATTGCGTGCACGTTCTGGGCCTCTCGGAGGACGCGGCGAACAAGCGGATCCGCGTGGCGCGCAAGGCACGGGAGTTCCCTGCCATCTTCCTGGACATTGCAGAAGGCCGGCTCCACCTGAGCGGGGCGTACTTGCTCGCCTCCCACCTGACGACGGAGAACGCGGCAGAACTGCTCACTGCGGCAGGGCGCAAGACGAAGGCTGAAATCGAAGCACTGCTGGCAGAGCGATTTCCGCGGCAGGACGTTGCAACGCGGATTGCCGTGGTCTCTGTGTCGCCGACACTCATCGAGCACTCCACAGACTCGTCCTCGAACCCACTGGCCCCGGGGCCAGTTGAAACGCCTCATCCCAGGGTGACACCGCTGGCGCCCGAGCGATTCGCCGTCCAGTTCACCATGGGTCAGGAAGCGCACGACAAGTTGCGCTACGCGCAGTCGCTGCTCAGCCATACGGTTCCGAGCGGTGGCATTCCTGAAGTGTTCGAGCGCGCGCTTGACGCCCTGATCAACAAACTCGAAAAGACCAAGTTCGCCGCGACTTCCCGGCCGCGCACCGCGCGCGGCAAGACGTCGACGGATCCGCGCTCAATCCCAGCGCACGTGAAGCGCGCCGTGCGGGAACGCGATCGGGATCGCTGCACGTTTGTGAGCGAGTCCGGCCAGCGCTGTACCTCGGTGAAATTGCTCGAGTTCGACCACGTTGACCCGGTCGCCTGCGGCGGCGAGGCGACGATCGACGGAATGCGCTTGCTTTGCCGGGTGCACAATCAATATGTGGCCGAACAAGTATTCGGCGCTGGATTCATGGAGCGAAAACGCGAAGATGCGCGGCAACGCGCGGCCGAGCGCAAGGATGTGATCGCGGCCGGCGCGGCGTCGATAGTTGGCGACGAAGAATCGGTGCGCGCAGCAGGCGCGCCAACTGAACGAGATCTACACGAACTCCGCGCAGCAGAAGCGCGCACAGCAGATGCACATGCGGCCCATGAACGAGCGGAGTCGGAACGCAATATCGAGCTCGATCTCGTGCACTGCCTCAAGGGGCTCGGATTCCGATCGGACCAGGCGCAACTCGCTGTACGACAGTGCGCAACCGACGCGGATCTTCCGATCGAAGAGCGGCTGCGCGCCTCGCTCAAGTTTCTCGGTGCGAGAGGACGCACGTATGCGCTGAGGCAGGCAGCAACTGGCCCCGGGGCCAGTGCACACGGGGCACGGTGATCGGGCGTCCGCTCTCCCCTACCCTCTCGCCCGGTTCCTCGCTTCCGCCAAAAACCCCGGCCGCAGCTCGAGGAGATTCGCGATCTTGCGCGACAGATAGTCCTCGTGCCGCGACAGCTCGCCGTCGGCGTACACCACGCGCCACAGGAGCTCGGCCAGGACCATGCGCTGGCCTTCGTCGTAGTGGCGGTTGATGATCGCGGTGAACTGGTGGAGGTCGGTGGCGTCGCGGCGTTCGCGTTCGGCGACTTCGATCAATTCGCGCGCGGTGTCGGGATCCAGGTCGAAGTGGCGTTCGAGCACGGCCTCGATGTGCGTGCGTTCTTCGGCGCTGAACTCGCTGTCGGCGTGCGCCATCTCGAGCAACAGGGCGCATGCGGCGACGCGCAGGCCGGAGTCGGGCTGCGTGGCGGAGGCGGCCGGCGCCGTGACGCCTTCGGCGGCGGCGTGGCGGGTGAACAGTGACTTCAGCGCATCGAGCATCGGAGACTCCCCGTCCGTGGGTGGGGTTTGTGTTTCAAGGTCATGACCTGGGCACCGCGGCGCATCGCGCCGCGCATCGTCATCTCACGTACAGCATCTTGCGCGTGCTCGAGAACGTTCCCGCGTTCAACCGATAGAAATATACGCCGCTCGGCATCGCCTCCAGCCGGACGCCGCCCGCGCCTGCGGCCCCGTGTCCGAACGGCACCGTGTACCAGCCGGCGGACTGGAACTCGTGCACCAGCGTCGCAACGCGGCGGCCCTGCAGGTTGAACACCTCCAGCCGAACGTCTGCGGCCTTCGGAAGGCCGTAGCGAATCTGGGTCGCGCGGCCGAAGGGGTTCGGCTGGTTCTGCCCGAGTGCGAACGCGGTGGGTGCGGTCGTTTCGACGGCGACGTTGGAGTTCGCTTCGCCGGTCACCGGGATTTCGTGCGCGAGCGTGGTGTCGCTCGCGACGATCGAGATGGTGGCCGCGTCGGAGCCGCCGCTCAGCGGGTGGTAGCTGATGCGGATGGTGTCGCTCATGCCGGCGGGAATCGTGAACGCGGTGCGGCTCGGATAGAACTCGGGGTGATCGCTCGTGACGTTGGTGATGGTGAGCGTGTTGCCGCCCGGGTTGTCGATGTGGATCGTGTCGCGCGCGGTGGCGCCCGGGTTGATGGGGCCCAGGTCGAGCGGGCTCGGGTAGGCGCTGAACAGCTCGGCCAGGCACGAGCCGTCGAGCGGCACCGAGGTCACCGGCGAGCCGAGCGCGTTGCTCGTGATGTCGAGCGTCGCCGCGTAGTTCGCCCCGCCGATCGGGCGGAACGTGACACCGATCGTGTCGGAGGTGAAGGGCGCGATCGAGAATGCGGTGCGGCCCTCGGTGAACCCGCCGTCACTGGTGGTGACGTTCGTGATGCTGAGGGCACCTTCGCCGGTATTTTCGATGCTGAGCACGAGCGTCGTCTCACTGCCCTTGAACTGCGGGCCGAACGACAGCGACACGGGATCGGCGGCGATCGCTGCGGTCTTGATCGTGAACTCGGCGTCGCTCGCGTCGGTCGGGTTCAGGTCCCACGCGTCGCGCACGCGGATCTTCGCCTCGAAGGTGTCGTCGTAGGGAACCGGCCACGCGTAGCTGTTGTTGCCCGCGGGGACGTCGGCGACGAACTGCCACGCATCGGCCGGCGTCTTCTGGTACTCGATGCGCACCAGTGCGACGTTGGTCTGCGACCACACGATGTTGCGCACGGTGCCGCCGACCCACTCCTCACTGCCATTGGGCGAGCTGACGTTGAGCGACTGGACCGCCGACGCGGTGAACGGATACGTGGTCTGGAGCTTCCAGTACGCCGACGACTGCTGGAAGATGATGACGTCACGATCGCGGGCGAACACACCGTTGCTGGCGCCGAAGTTCAGCAGGCTGACCGCGGTCCACGTCGCGCCGCCGTCATACGAGAAGTACGCGGCGTTGCCGCTGTAGAGCGCGAACACCGGTACATTGGGATCGTCGCGCACGATGTCGGCGCCCCATGCCTGCTGGG
Organism: Candidatus Eiseniibacteriota bacterium; assembly: GCA_031364845.1. Classification (GTDB taxonomy): domain Bacteria; phylum Eisenbacteria; class RBG-16-71-46; order RBG-16-71-46; family RBG-16-71-46; genus JANLWX01. The sequence continues at coordinate 393 of JANLWX010000002.1, read as the reverse complement.
CGCCGCTCGTGGACGGCCACGTGGTTCCGTAGTCGAGGCTGCGCTGAACGCCGCCGGCACTCCAGTTGGTTCCGAGGATGGTGCTGTTGCGCTGGCGGCTGCACGCCATGCCGGGGACTTCGGAGGCGCCGACGATTCCCGTGCGGCTGTGCTTCAACTCGAACGTCAGCCCGCCATCGGTCGACTTGTAGTACTGGGCCGGCGGATTCGTCGCGCCGGTGACGCCGTCGCCCACCAGGATGATGTTCGAGCTGTCGGGCACCACGACGATGTCGCACGGGCTGCGGAACACGCTGTCGCTACCCAGTTCGCTCCACGACGCGCCGAAGTCGGTCGACCGCCACAGCCGCGAGAAGTCGCCGCCGAAGTAGAGCGTGTCCGGCTTGTCGGGAT
>JANLWX010000160.1:0-2753 GCA_031364845.1 Candidatus Eiseniibacteriota bacterium | reverse complement strand
GTCACCGCGTATTCGGTCAACGAGACTCCGCCGCAGGGCCTCGAAAAAGTGCTGGAGACCTCGTTCCAGCCGATCGCCGTGATCATCCAGCGTCCACCGCTGGGGACCGACATCGGTGCGGCTCAGGTGAACGGATCCGAGGTTCATCGAGCGAGCACCGCGACCCCGCCGACGACGGACCACGTGATCGTCGATGTCGTCGATCCCGCGTCGATCACCGGGCACACCTACGAGATCTACTACACGCCCGACGGCGGTGGCGGATTCACGTGGAGCTTGAGGGATCGCAACACCGGCCAGGTGTTGCTCGCCAATCAGACCGAACGGACGGATGTGCCGGTGTACTCACCCGTGGATGGGATGGTGATCAAGCTGCGCGAGAGCCAGGCTCTGGATCCGCCCAACGATCCGCTCAACGACGCCTATTACACGCCGTTCGACACCGACAATGCGATCGTCGGCTTCGACGGGGCGGGGCTCCAGTACTTCAATCATGGCTTTGATTATGCCGTGAACTTCTTCGGGTCCGGCATCGATCCCACCGTTTCACCTGAAGCGTTTCCGAGCGTCGAGTTGCGATTCGGTACCGGCCAGAAGGCGTACCGCTTCTTCCGCGACGAGGATGCGGCCGGTGCGGGCCTCGGAGGATATTCCTACGGTGGTTTCCAGAACGCGCCATTTCAGGCGTGGGACATCGACAACAACCAGCAGCTCTCGGTTGCGTTCGTCGAGCGTCGTACCATCGACGCGGATACGGGGACGCCGCTTGCCTCGCAGCCGGCCACGCACGATGGAAACTGGCTCCCGGACGGGTCCGATCTGGGCGGTCGTGAGTATCTGTTCATCAGCCGGCGGCCGTACACGACCACCGAAATCCCTGAACTCGCAGTGGACGCCGCTGTTCGCGCGGGAGGCGACACCCTGTGGTTGTACGCCGCATGGTTGAGACGCCCGGGAACGGTAAAGCCGGGGGACAAGCTCGTGATCCAGGCCGGCGGCAATCGCACCGGCACGTCGAACGACACGCTGGTGTTCACGACTCAGGCCGCGGCGCGCAATGTCGTGGCTCTGCAGAAGGCGGGCATCGAGAACATCCGCGTCGTTCCGAACCCGTACTACAGCCGCTCGGCGTACGAGATCTCGTCGTTCAACCGCATCATCAAGTTCATCAACATGCCCGAGCAGGCCACGGTGAGAATCTACAACCTCGCAGGCCAGCTCATCCGCACACTGCGCAAGACCGACGGCGCGGGCTCGATTCTCGAATGGAATCTCGAGAACGAGAACCGGCTTCCGGTCGCGAGCGGTGTCTATGTCTATCAGGTCGAGGTCGCCGGCGCCGGCAGCACGACCGGCCGCCTCGTCGTGTTCATGGAAAAAGAACGGCTCCAGAACTTCTAGGAGGAGGAATCCACCCATGCTTCGTACGACTCAAGGTATCCGGAGCGGGGAAACTTCCCGGCTCCTCCAGCGCGGGGTTCTGCTCGCGCTGGCGATGATGATGTTCGCGGCGGCCGCTTACGCCGGCTCCGACGGTCGCAAGGGAACCGCGGGCGCCACCGAGCTGCAGATTCCGGTCGGACCGCGGAGCACCGCACTCGGCGGAGCGGCGATCAGTGACGTGTCCGGAATCGAGGCGATGTTCTGGAATCCGGCGGGGCTCGCGGCCACCAAGGGGACCGAAGCATTGTTCTCGCACTCGCAGTACTTTGCCGACATGAAGCTGAACTACGCCGGCATCGCGACTCAGGCCGGTGGATTCGGGGTGATCGGTCTTGCCGCCAAGGTGCTCTCGGTGGGTGACATTCTCGTCACCACCGAGCAGGCGCCTGACGGCACCGGTGAGATCCTGAACCCGACGTTCAGCGTGCTCGGCCTCACGTGGGGCAAGGCATTCACGGACCGTGTGAATTTCGGCGCGACCGTGAACTACGTCAGCGAGGAACTCGCGAACAACAAGGCGAACGGTGTCGCGTTCGACTTCGGGGTTCAGTTCGGGACGGACTGGCACGGCTTCAGGCTCGGCATGGCGATGAAGAACATCGGCACGTCGCTGGCCTACAGCGGGCCGGGCTTCGAGATCCTGTCGCGCGATCCGGCGGCGGATCCCAACGCCGGAAATCGCGGCTTGAGCTTCTCGTCGGCTTCGTTCGAGATGCCGTCGTACTTCTCGCTGTCGTCGAGCTACGACGTGGCGAAGACGTCCGACTACCGGCTGGTCGCACTCGCCGCGTTTCAGAACAACAACTTCTCGGGCGACAACCTGCGCGCCGGTCTCGAGTGGTCGTTCAAGGACTGGGCGGCGCTGCGCGGCTCGTACTTCGGAACGTTCAACGGGACGGTCGATCAGGCGACCGGCGACGAGTCGTACAAATTCGATTCGGGCGACGATCTGTACGAGGGCTACGCGCTGGGTGCGGGATTGAAGACCCGTTTCGGCGACGAGGGCAACCTCGGTGTCGACTTCGCATGGCGCCCGGTGAAGAACTCGTTCGACGATGTCGTCGAGGTCGCCCTCAAGATGAATTTCTGACGTCATCGGCCGGAAGACGAAATGAAGGCCCGCGGACCGAAGTCCGCGGGCCTCTCTCGTAGGCGGTCGCGTCAGGCTCTACGCGTACACCCCGCGCAGCATGATGACCTTGACGACCCGCTCGATCGCCACCATGAACGCCGCCACGCGCATGTTCACCTTGTGCTCGACCGACTTCGCGAGCACGTCCTCGAACAGTACATGGTCCCCGCGTTCAAGG